>JAYVUE010000244.1:0-8349 GCA_043788195.1 Chitinophagaceae bacterium | reverse complement strand
TGCAAATGCCTGGCCAAGCAGGCCGGTCATGTTTTCGTACTCTTCACGGCTAACATTATAATTGTAATTGGTAACAAGCATCTTTTGTGACATAATTAAACATTTAAAATTGAATAAATAAAATACAAAGATAAAAATTATTTTTACCTCCCGGTGCCTGCCTGCCTCCCGGGTATGTAAGTCGTGTTGCTTAAATTTTTTTATCAAGTCGATCTGGGCTTTGGTCAAGTCAAACTGGTAAATAACTTTTTACTGTCGCCCCAACATTGGTAAAACTGTTGGGCAGTATGGCACATAACGTTCTAATATACGAATGTTTCCTTGATATCAAAATAAGTAATTATCCTTAAAAAACTTACAGTCATTACTATACATACAAACTCCCGATTTTAAAGACTTGCGTATTTTCAATTGTCAAACTTGCGGGCAATTAAAAAAACGCAAGTTTACTCGCGTGCGTGCATTACCAACGTTGAGGGATTTTATGCTTGTCTGCCCAACCGTAAAGCACAATTAAAGAAACGAAATATTATTTAAACCGAAGACATAATTAATGCACGGTCAACACGATAGCTGATCTACAATAAAGAAAAAATGCTGAAATTGCCGGGTCAAGCCCCAATGTGCAGTAATGCAATGTTAGCGGTTCGTGCACTAATATTTTCTTTGGCGAATTCCGTTTTTGTCGATGACAGTTAAGGCTCGTGTAAGATCTATTTCTGTGTTCGTTAGGATGCCTTCAATTATAAGTCCAGGCTGCTGAGGCTCATATTCGTCAAGTCTTAAATAGATTACTCCTTTTTCAGGTTTATAATTATGCCTAAATATCAATTCGCCATAGTCTCTGTCAAATGTTAATATCGTTCTTTCTTCATTGATAGCAATTGACATGATTTCAGAGTCCATAATACTGGGATTATCCATACCTATTGATATAACATCATAACCTTTTTCCTTCAAGTAATAAATGCTTTTGTAAGGAAAATTTTCATTAGCCAGTAGTTTCATAGAATAATTATGCAGACTGCTTTGTTGGAGAAATAAGGAGGCCGTCATGGATACATTCTTGTATGTAAGTAAATACAGCTTGAAGTGATTCTTTTGTTAGCCGAGGATAATTTTCTAAAATTTGAACTTCGCTCCATCCTTGGGCAAGTAAACCGACAATATGCTCAACGGCTATTCTTGTGCCTTTAATAGTAGGCTTTCCAAGTAAAATTTCTTTATCTGAAACTATGTAGTCTTTCCAGTTCATAATGTAAATTTAACGAATTTCTGTTCGAATTAGCAAGCTCTTTTTGCATGACCGCTAACTATCCTTTTTACGCAATATTTTGTCTAAAGGGCTTTCAATTTTGCTAATACTCTTATTACTTACCTGGGCATATCTTAATGTTGTTTTTATATTATTATGCCCTAAAATTTTCTGAATAAAACTGATATCTGTACCATTCTCCAACAAATGGGTTGCAAAACTATGACGTAAACTATGAAAACTGCATTGTGGAGGAAGTTTCAGATTTTTATACGCTTCCTTAAAAATTCCCTGTGCCGATCTTTCACTATAATGTTCCTGGTTGTTTTGCCCTTCAAATAACCAATAACTGGGTTTGTATTCTTTATAATATTCCCTAAGGATCTCTAATATTGATTTACTTAAAGTTACTACCCGGTCCTTTTTTCCTTTTGCCCTGTTAATATTGATCTGCATCCTGTCGCTATTAACATCTGTTAGCTGTAAACTCACCACTTCACTCACCCTTAAACCCGCACTATAGGCCAGTAATAATAATGTTTTGTGTTTTAAATTTTTAATATCAAATAAACCCTTTATTATTTTTTCTTCACTGATCACTTTTGGCAACAGAAAAGGTTTCTTTGGCCTTGGAATTTCAAAAAATATTTTCTCCTGTTTTAACACCTGCTCATAATAAAATTTAAGCGCATTTATACGGCTATGTATAGAGTTTTCGGTTAGTCCCTGTGCAATGCACCACAACAGGTAACGTTTTAATTGTTCGGTGGTAAGATCCTGCACATTTTTTTCGTTCAGTATTTTTAGCAACTGCAAAAATTCGTTTTTATATGTTTTTATAGTACTGGCACTATAAGCTTTTAACACTAATATTTTTAAAAAATCATCCATTGCCTTATGGTTGTTTGAACTTAGAGTAAACCTTTTAGCGGGTGTGTTAACTGGAAATTTTATAATTGCAGGAATTATTTTTTTGCGGGATTGCAATTGTTCTCTTAACTGATCTGTATCAAGCACAGCAATTTTTTTTATTGCTGCCGCTAAATCATCAACCATTTTTTTGCCCGAAGGTAAATGCCATTGTTTTTTTGTGTTACTCCAGCGAATTTCTTTTATCTGGCGTAGCAACTGATATAATTCATTATTGACAGGGGCATCAATAAAAATGCGCTCAGCATCTTTGTGCTGTGCTAAATAAAGGGTTACGGTTAGCATCTGGATCAATTTAAAGAGATACAAAAATAATGAAAGAAATGTAGAAACTTTACTGCTGTTTTTTTGGGGAAAGGGGCTGGCGCAGACTGACAGCTTTTCAAACCAGGGGCTAATAAAAAAACTGTCTCAACAATAAACAGATTTGCTTAATGTTGAGACAGCCCCTCTTCTAATTTAAAACTTAATTAATAATTAGGTACACTACCCGTTTTTTTGCCGTAATTGTCATACACTGTTATGTTGCCGTCCTTATTATCCATAGCGCCAATAAAATTTATCCGCTCATTATTTCCATTATAAATACCCACTCTACCTCCGGCATCAGGAGTAGATAATTTTATCAGTTCTTTGTTATCTTTTCCTGATAAAGAAAAATAACCACCACCGCCTTCGGTATAGGTAAGCCAGGCAAGTTTTTCACCATACCTGTCATTTACCCTGAAATATCCGGAGTTAGCAGTAGTTGTACCAACTTCAAAAATTTCTTTGCGTGCCGAATTAAAGAGCGCCATATAACCACCTCCATCTGTTGTACGGGTTACTTTAAAATTAACCTCGCCATCATTGTCAAAAGTATTGATGCCGCCACCACCGCCTTCTGTAGTAAAGGCCTGAAATAATTTTCTTCCTGATCTTGTCATTGTAGTAAGTTGCCCGTTCCCTTTTTCCATATTCATTTCGGCCAGTACATCACCGTTATCATTTACCACCTGAAAACTTTTTGCTCTCAATACATCGGGTGGGGTTGATTTATCCTTAAAACCCATCACCAATGCTAATGAAATACCCAATAGTAATACAATCGATAGCATACGATATGTGCGAACCTGTTTTTCCAGCCGGTTCATGCGTAATTCAAAGTTGTTCATAATTATTTTTTTAAAAATTTAAAAATGGAAAACCAGTGTTATAAATTGATACATCAAAGCAAACGAATAGTATTGATATTTCCTATGACATGGCAGGTATTTTTTTGAAATATAATTTTTCTACACCATCTTTTGCAACTTTAAAAAATTGTTTTAAATATAGAAACAAAGTTTGGGTAGTGTATCAGTTTGATAAATTTCAAATAAGCAGGAAGAATATCATGAAAATATGATTGCAGATGTAGAAACGATTAATTGATTTCGCAGATTTGGAACCTAAAGGTTCTATCAGGGTGTTTTTGGCCTTACCAATTCGAAGAACTGCATCTGCGTTTAATCTTTACTTAATAATCTCTGTTGTAAAATAATCCATTACTCAAGCGGAATTATTAAACTGATCCATTTTTATTTATGTATTTGCAGCTGATAAGATAATATGAAACGTGGTTGGGCAGGCCGGAGATATCAAATAATAAACGGTCAGTTTACCTGTAAAAATAACCCAATACGCAGAATTGGGGCAAAACAGGCTTAAAATAATTACAATATTTCAGGGTGATCCGGCCTCAGATTAATTATTTTCCTATCTACCCATTTTTGTTCCTATTTTATGTGTGTTTTTATATAATTTTGTTCGATATTCTTAAATACAGCCATTTTCAGGTTTTCTGAACATGTTTAATTTTATTTTTACGGGCTTTAATTCTTTACTTTGTATTGGATCGCCCGCTTTAAAAACTAACACTTAAATGCACAAACACATGAACAATTCATTACTTATTACTGTAAAGAGGTTAAGCCTCTTGTTAATTTTAATGGTTGCAGGAGTTAAATCCTTCAGCCAGACAAACTGGAGCTATCTGAGTCCGAAGCCAGTTGGTTTTACGATTTTTGATGCCAGTTATGCAGATGCCAATACCGGCTGGGCTGTTGGAGAGTTGGGTTGTATCACTAAAACAACCAATGGTGGTGCTACCTGGACGGTAAAATCTTTACCCATTTATACGGGTAACGGGCTTACCAATTTTAGGCCTACCTTAAACCAGGTACAATTTATAAGTACCAGTGTTGGTTATGCGGTAGGTGCAAATGCTACCATTATAAAAACTACGGATGGTGGTACCACATGGAACTATATTAATGGCCCTTTAGGCCCTCTTTCTTCTAATGGAATTGGTATCAATAATTTATACTTTTTTGATGCCAATACAGGCTGGATAGTTGGGGATGCCATCAATGCCTCACAAGCCTATATTTATAAAACAACCAATGGTGGTGCAACCTGGACAGTCGCAAC
This sequence comes from Chitinophagaceae bacterium, assembly GCA_043788195.1. Taxonomy (GTDB): domain Bacteria; phylum Bacteroidota; class Bacteroidia; order Chitinophagales; family Chitinophagaceae; genus Ferruginibacter. The sequence goes on along the minus strand of JAYVUE010000244.1, from coordinate 3,713 downwards.
GGGTGTTCCGGTTGGGGTTTTAAATACTCCTTTTATTGGAATTGATTGGGTTGATCCTTTGACAGGATATATCTGTGGGCAAGGCGGTAAAGTGATCAAAACAAGTGATGGTGGAGTAAGCTGGATTGATATCTCTTTAACCACAACCAATTATACCGTTGTTGGTGGCGGTTTTGCAACTCCAAGAACACAGACCTACCGTTCAATAATTGCGCTTGATGCCAATACAGCCATTATGAGTTCTCAGAATAATGGATGTATAATGAGGACTACCAATAGCGGAGCCAGCTGGTATGCTTCGGGTAACCAGGGATTTGGTATCCCTCAAATGTCGACCTGGCAAATGGCAAGATCAGGGCAGGATACGATCATTGTTGCAGGTGGACAGGCACGAATAGCAAAATCTACAGATCGTGGATTGACATGGACAACACAGCAAAACTATTCAACCTCTTCAATTAACATCTTTCAATATATAGCTGTCAATGTTATACCGGGTAATGCAAGAAAATATGTTTTGATGGGCCAGGCGGGGCTAATGAATATCACAAATAACGGTGGCCAGGCATGGCTTGATAATTATGCAAGTTTGGGTGGTTATAACGGAACATGTGGCCCGGGAAACAATGCAAAAAACCTGTTTGGCGTCTCCTTTGTAAATGCCAATTATGGTATGGTGGTTGGGGCACACGGAACTTTGGCAACCACTAATGATGGTGGTGCTACCTGGGATGATAAATCAATTGCTGCTTTGGATAATTCCTCATGTTCACCCGATTTTATTTATTCAGTAAAAACCCCATCACTACTTAACAGTTATATCTGTACATCTAATTATGGTAGAATTATGAAGAGTACCGATTTTGGTTTTAACTGGACCACGCAATTAGATCTGGTAGGTACTGATGGATTTTATGGAATGGATTTTATTGATAATAACAATGGCTGGACTTGCTCAGCACTTGGAAGAGTATATAAAACAACCAATGGTACTACCTGGAGTTTAGCGGCCGCACCCACTGCAACAGGCTTGTATGCCATAGATTTTATTGATGCAAATAATGGCTGGGTTGTTGGTGCCAGTGGAAAAATATTCCGTACTACAAATGGTGGTACCACCTGGGTTGCACAAGTATCTGGTATTACAAATGCATTATGGAGTGTTCAGTTCCTTGATGCAAATAATGGTTTTGCTTGTGGTGCCGGTGGCAGCGTATTGGTAACAACAGATGGCGGAACAACCTGGACACAAAGAAATTTAACACTACTTCCATTTAGCACAATTAATAAAGTTGTATTCATTAGTCCTTTAAAAGGTTTGATCTTCATAAATGGAGGAGCAACATTTAGTACAACTGATGCAGGTTTAAACTGGAACCCGATGTATGCACCATCTAGCGCTGTTTTGCAGGATGCCACTATTCCTCCGGGCACTAATAAATTAGTTGTTGTAGGGGGTAATATATTTGGACAATGGGGTCATATTTTAAGTCTTGATCTGACTCCTTGTTTAACTACTATTATTAACCAGCCTTCTAATACAGCTGTTTGTGTAGGAACAATAGCCAGCTTTAATGTGGGCACAACAGGCTCATTATTTAATACCTATCAATGGCAGATAAGCACAGATAATGGTGTAAATTATAGTAACATTGTTGGGGCCGTTTCGTCCATCTATTCGTTTACTACACTCGGTACAGAATCGGGATATTGGTACCGTTGCCAGGTAACCAATTCATGTGTAGTTACAACTACAACTACATCAAGTTGGGCAATATTAACTTTCAATTCCAACCCTGCAATCACAGCAAATCCTGCTGCTAATGTTACGGGTTGTATCGGAAGTCCTGCATCATTTACAGTTGCTGCAACAGGTACAGGTATTACCTATCAATGGCAGGTTAGTATTAATGCTGGTGTTACTTTCACCAATATAGCTACAGGTGCAGTTTATTTAGGTACCAACACAAATACAATGACCATTATTAGTGTTGCTGCTGCACAAAATTTAAATCAATTCCGTTGCGTGGTTTCAGGTACTTGTGCTTCACCGGCCACTTCAACTGCGGGTATTTTAAATATCCCGGTTATTATTACTACACAGCCGGTAGCAGTTACACAATGCGCAGGTAGTACGGCTAATTTTTCTGTAGTTACTTCGGGTGTTGGTGTAACTTATCAATGGCAGGAGAGTACAAACGGAGGTACTACTTATAATAATATTACCAATGGTGGTATTTATAGTGGTGCAACAACAGCTACACTAACCATAACAGGTATAACTGCAGCAATGAACGGTTATTTGTATCGTTGTGTTACAGCAAGTGCTCCTTGTACTTTAAATAGTTCGGCGGTTTCGCTTACGGTACAAACTGCGCCTTCAATAACAACACAACCTGCAGTAACAACGCTTGTATGTGTTGGTCAAACAATTGCGATCAGTACAACAGCAACGGGTACTGCCTTAACTTATCAGTGGCAGTTGAGTACCGATTTGGGTGTTACTTATAACAATATTATTAACGGTGGCGTTTATTCAGGCGCTACAACATCATCATTGACCATCACGGGTGTTTTGGCAACAATGGATGGATATAAATACAAGTGTGTGATTGGTGGAACATGTCCGCCAACTGTTACAACAACTGTATCAACGATCAGCATAGCAACCCTTGCAGCGATTTCTGTACAGCCTGTAAATCAAACAGCTTGTGCCCTTAATACAGCAACCTTTAGTGTAACAGCAACGGGTACGGTTACTTCTTATCAGTGGCAGGTTAGCGTAAATGGCGGATTAACATTTACCAATATTGCCGGAGCTAATGCAAGTTCGTACACAACAACGGGAGTAAATTACCTGATGAATGGTTATGTTTATCGCGTTATTGTTGGAACAGTTTGTCCGGGCTTTATTATTTCTAACCCGGTAACACTAACAGTAAATCAAAATCCGGTTATAACAATTGTTGCAAATCCCGGACTTGGTGTTTTCCCAGGCAGCTCTACAACACTTAGTGTAACCAATGTATCTCCTGTTGCAGGTGTAACTTATCAATGGTTTAAAAACGGTGTAGCAGTTGCCGGTGCAACCACTACTTCTATTATTGTAGGCATAGACGAAATAGGTACTTATACAGTGAGTGTTACAGATATTAACGGATGTACTGCAGTTTCAAACAGTTTAATTATTAATCATTATGAAACAGGGACAGTATTTATTTATCCTAACCCTACCGGCGGCAATTTCCAGGTAAGATATTTCAGGCATAATGGTACTTCTAATCCAAATGTAATTAGTGTTTATGATTCTAAAGGAGCAAGGGTTTATCAGAATACTTATCCTGTTAATGGCCCTTACGAAAGAATGGATGTTTATATGTTAAATGCTGCATCAGGTACCTATATGGTTGAACTAATAGATTTTAACGGAAGGGTAATGGGCACAGGTAAAGTGGTAATTCAGTAAAGCGATAGTTCAGTATAATTTGAAGTAAAAAAGTGGAGGTTGCAATTTTATTTGCAGCCTCCGCTTTTTTTATGCCTGGCACTGTTCATTTCCCTGGGTGAGTAATTGGCAATAGGAAATTATCAGTTTGCATGTTGCATATTGCTAATTGTTAATTTTTTTGGGTAATACAACCATGGTTAAAAAATTATTTTCCTCCAGCTGAGCCCGGGTATAATTTCTTAATTTGCTTTATGTTATTTTTCAC
>JAYVUE010000243.1:0-4717 GCA_043788195.1 Chitinophagaceae bacterium | reverse complement strand
CTGGTCCCTGAACGATTATTACAATATATCCGCTTTTATATTTTTCACGAACCCGATAAGGGACAACTGATAAAGAAAGGCGCCAAGTATCACCAGTATTTTGGTGTGCAGTATGCATTGAAGGAAACTAAAAAGGCAATCAAACCATTTGGTGATGGACGAATTGGTGTTATCTGGCATACTACCCGTAGCGGCAAGAGTATAACAATGGCTATTTACACCGGCATATTGCGTCAATTACCGGAACTAAAGAATCCCACCATTGTAGTACAGGTTGACCGTTTTGATTTGAATAAACAATTGTATGAAGATTTTGTAGCAGCAAAAGACCTGGTAGGGGATGTACAGTTAGCACAAACAACAGATGAATTAAGAGCCTTGCTAAGTGGTCAAGGTGGGGGTGTAATATTCAGTACCATTGAAAAGTTCCGGCTAAAAGACACAGAGGACGGTAAAGAGGCTAAACATCCATTGTTAAGTGAACGGGATAATATTATTGTGATAGCAGATGAATGTCACCGTACACAATATGGATTACTTCAAGGGTTCGCCAGGAATTTAAGAACTGCATTACCAAATGCATCCTTCATTGGTTTTACAGGTACTCCCGTTGATACTAAAGATGCAGATACAGAAGCCGTGTTTGGAGAGATCATTCACAGTTACGATATCAAACAGGCTACAGAAGATAAAGCAGTAGTCCCCATCTTTTATGAACCCCGATTGGCTAAACTGCATTTGAGTAATACGCATATTGAAGAAGAAGCGGAAGAAATAGCAGAGGGCTTAACTGATTCTGCAAAGAATAGAATATTATGGGCCGCTGCAGAAGATGCTGCCGGTGCAGATGAAAGGGTAGCCGAAATATCAATCGATATATTGAAACATTTCATAGATCGAAGTAAAATACTTGATGGCAAAGCGATGATCGTTTGTATGAGTCGCAGAAACTGTGTAAAAATGTATAATGCCATTACTGCATTGGATGGTTGTCCGGAGATTGCTGTGATAATGACTACAAACATCGCTAAAGACCCGGTAGCGTGGAAACCACACGTTCGTACCAAAGAAAGTATGGAGGCAGTTAAGGCCGGGTTTAAAGATCCGGATGATCCATTGAAGATTGTTATCGTTCGGGATATGTGGTTGACGGGGTTTGACAATCCCCCATTGCATACACTGTACCTGGATAAAATCATGAGCGGTCATAATCTTATACAAGCCATCAACAGGGTTGCGACGGTGTTCCGTGATAAACCAAGTGGATTGATAGTAGATTATATTGGTATAGGAGATCGCTTAAGTGAGGCAACAAAGAAGTATACATCCAGTGGTGGAAAAGGTGACGTTACTATAGATATCGAAGAAGCTTTTGCAATGGCGAAGGAAGAAATAGCAGCATTGAAAACATTGATACCGGCTGATACAGATTACAACAACTGGATGAGTTTGAGCAACGGGAACCAGTTGAAAATGGTAAGCCTGGTAGTGAACTATGTGGTGGCTGAAGAAGAAAGAAGTAAGAACTTCCTGTTACATGAAAAACGAATGAGTGGCCTTGCTCCTATTGTAAAAAGTCATGATGATATTGAAACCATCAACCTTGATATCATTTTCCTGCAGCATATTGGAGCTGCTGTAAGAAAGATAAAATATCCTGTTACCAACATCCGCCAGAAAGAGGGGCAAATAAAAGAACTTATACACAGAAGTATCCAGAGTGAAGCAGTGATCGATGTATTCGAAATGGCAGGTATCAAGAAGTTTGATATTTCCATCATCAATGATGATTTCCTGGCGAATGCTAAAGAGAAGAAAAGCGGCACTGAATTAAAGTTGGAGTTAATCCGGCAGATCATCAACAATGAAATAAAAGTAAGAGCCAATTCCAATCTTATCAAATACCGAAAGTTGAAAGAGTCTGTAGAAAAAGTGATTAATGATTATCACAATCATTTCTTTGATAGTTTAGTTGCTCTTCAAAAGCTTCGTGACGTTGCTGGTGAGATGCAGGATGAAGATAGCCGGAGAAAACAATTAGGATTTACTGATGAAGAAGAAGCATTTTATGAGATACTTGCCAAACATAAAACAGCACTTAGTGATTTTCAGATCATGAAGGAGCTTGTAAAGGAAATCACTTCAAACATAAAGAAGAACTTACAGATCGATTGGTATAAAAAACCGGATGCCAAAGCACAAATTATGTTGGCAGTAAAACGCAGCCTGATGAAGAAAGGTATAAACCAGGAACTACAGGATATTCTGAATGATATTATGGAACAGGCAGAAGCCAGGTATCGGGAATGGTGGGGAGAGGTGGCATAATTTATTGAACACCACGGCAAATTATAAAAAATTGTTTAACGAACGGTTCCATATTTTTGGACTTCTTCTAAATGTCAGTTCGGATAATATATTCAACAAATGTATCATTTAACTGAAATGGAATAATTTCCTGTAAGGCCAGTACATATTTAATGCTGCTTTCCTTTACAAACGGGGCTGCAATGTTTTCCCGAAACTCAGGTGTCAATCTCACTTCTTCAAATTCGCCTATTCCTTCCTCCTACCTGGCACTCGTTTGATGTGCCTGGTGCACAAACGATGTTTTTATATGATGGATCGTATATAAGCCCGTGGCTTTAATATTTGCCAATGTATGGGGAGCTGCCTTTACAGGACGGTCGATATAGCCAATTAAAGGCGAATTGGAACCAATATGTACAATGCTGCTGAAAATACCCAGGTTGGTTTTACCCTGTTCATTTATTGTGCCAATAAGGTTTACCGACTTAAAGCCGGTAAGGCTGTTGAGAAAGTTGGCCCTGTAAAAACGTTCCCATGATGCTATGGCTGAGATACTGTAAGATGTAATACAGGGAAATTATTCGACTGTTAAACATTACATCGGGCAAATTGTTTGGTAATGTCTATGAATGAAGTGACGTTAATTTTCCCCCACCAGTTGTTTAAACATCACCCTGCCCTGCAAAAAAACAGGCAGGTGTACCTCGTGGAAGAATTTCTTTTCTTTCGCCAATATAATTTTCATCAACAGAAAATCATGCTGCATCGATCCGGCATGAAGTTTTATGAAGCTTACCTCAAAGAACAAACTTATTCAGTGCATTATATTGATTCAACCGATGAAAGAAATGATGTAAGGAAATTGATAGCATTTTTATTTCAACAAAAGGTTACCAGTATTCATATTGCGGATGTGGTGGATGGCTGGTTGAATAAAAGCATCCGGACAGTTTGTGAAAAGCATTCAATAGCGTTAACCGTTCATGCATCGCCATCCTTTTTGAATACCATGGAGGAAGTGACTGATTATTTTAGCAAAAAGAACAAATATTTTCAAACAGATTTTTATATTCAGCAACGAAAGCAACGTAAACTATTACTGGAAGCCGATGGCAAACCATTTGGCAGCAAATGGACTTTTGATGCAGAAAACCGAATGAAGTTTCCTAAAAACGAAGTAGTACCCATCGTTCATTTCCCCGCCCAAAACCGCTACATCACCGAAGCAAAAGAATATGTGCAGCAACATTTCTCCAGCAATTATGGAAGTGCAAAGGCGCCTTATTTTTTTGTGTCCACTTTTAAAGAAGCGGAGGATTGGCTGAATGATTTTATTAAAACCCGGTTTGAAAAATTTGGTGTTTATGAAGATGCAATCGTTGCCAATGAAAATATCCTTCACCATTCGGTATTATCGCCGATGCTCAATACGGGTTTACTTACGCCACAGCAAATTTTAGATGCAGTAATAAGTCATGCCGAAAAAAATAATATCCCTTTAAATTCACTGGAAGGTTTTATCCGTCAAATTGTTGGCTGGAGGGAGTTTATACGGATTGTGTATGAACGGGAAGGAAGTAAACAACGCACGACTAACTATTGGGAATTCAAACGAAAAATTCCTGCAAGTTTCTGGAAAGGAACTACCGGCATTGCCCCCATTGATATTACCATCAGGAAAGTTTTACAATCCGGCTACTGTCATCATATAGAACGGCTGATGGTGCTGGGAAATTTTATGCTTCTCTGTGAGTTTGACCCTGATGAAGTGTATAAATGGTTTATGGAATTATTTATTGATGCCTATGATTGGGTGATGGTACCCAACGTGTATGGGATGACGCAGTTCGCCGATGGAGGATTAATGACCACGAAGCCTTACATAAGTGGTAGTAATTACTTAATGAAGATGAGTGACTACGAAAAAGGAGATTGGCAAAAGGTATGGGATGGGTTGTTCTGGCGTTTTATGGATGAGCACAGAGACTTCTTTTTAAAAAATCCAAGGCTGGGTATGCTGGTGAGCACATTTGATAAAATGAGCGATGAAAAAAGAGGTATTCATTTAGCCACTGCAGATAAATATTTAAAGAGTTTGGATCAATGAAAAATATCAAAAAAGAAAATTTTCCTGTAAAAACCTGTATTGTTTGCAACAGGCCATTTGCCTGGCGCAAAAAATGGTCAACCGTTTGGGAGGAGGTAAAATACTGTAGTGATAAATGCAGGATGAATAAAAACAAATAACAGACCATGGAAATCAAAGACAATTTAGATGTAGCAGAGATTGACCGCATTATAGAAATGGCCTGGGAGGACAGAACAACTTTTGAAGCGATTGAAAAGCAGTTTAGTTTAACCCAACAAGAAGTGATCAAACTAATGCGTAAAGATTTGAAACTCTCCA
>JAYVUE010000242.1:0-2358 GCA_043788195.1 Chitinophagaceae bacterium | reverse complement strand
GGGTGTTGGTCCGATAAACTTAATACCATGATCGGTACATATTTGTGCAAATTTTGCATTCTCTGCTAAAAATCCATATCCCGGATGTATCGCATCAGCGTTGGTAATTTCTGCAGCAGCCATAATATGGGGGATGTTGAGGTAACTATCCATACTGCTGGGCTTGCCGATACAAACGGCTTCGTCAGCAAATTTAACGTGTAAACTATCTTTATCCGCAGTTGAATATACTGCTACCGTTTTGATACCCATTTCTTTACAGGTACGGATAATACGTAATGCAATTTCTCCACGGTTGGCAATCAATATCTTTTTAAACATAATAATAATTATATGTTGTGCCGGATGTATTTGCTGGTTAAGAAGCTAATAAGGTTACGTTTCTTAACCAGCAAATGCAAATAGCTATTAAAATAAAAAGGCTCAAAAAGCAATATTGGTAATAGTAAAATTACCCTTAGTTGCATAAATGATTTTACACTGATAACCTATAAATCGATAAACTAATGAAAATATTTTATCGATACTTTTAAAAAAAGTTTACAAGGAGTATTTTAAGCAGCTATTTATTAAAGAATAGCTGCAGCATATACTTCACCGGATCACTATTTAAATAGGTTCTACCAAAAATAATGGTTGATCGTATTCTACAGGACTTGAATCTTCTACCAATATTTTTACTATTCTACCACTTACTTCACTTTCAATTTCGTTAAAAAGTTTCATGGCTTCAATAATACAAACTACTTTTCCAACGGTAACTTCGTCGCCTACATTTATAAAAATTGGTTTACCCGGTCCGGATTGACGGTAAAATGTACCGATCATCGGGCTTTTGATAGTGATTAAATTATCTGCTTTGGGCGCTTCAACTACTGCAACAGGCGCAGGTGGAGCAACTGCGGGGGTATTATTAGGCGGGGGTGGCGAATACATAGGAGAAGATTGTCCCCCTGCAATAATATGTTGAACAGGATCCTTCTTTTGTTTAACAGTTATCTTAACACCTTCTTCTTCAATTGTAATTTCACCAATGTTGGTTTTGTTAATAAGCTTTACAAGCTCTTGAATTTGTTTGATGTCCATATGAAGATATTAAATGGTTTTTGTTTTAAGAATCGGGCGGCTAAGGTAGGTAATGATTTATTAATATTCCAACTTTTTAAAAAGAAAGAAATTAAAGAAATGGGCGAAAATTGATTTAATAAGGCACAAAATCAATAAAAAAGGGGCGAAATTACCTAAAAAAGGCAAAAAATAAAAAAAGGGCAAATTACGAAAAAATGCCCCTTTCTTTGAAGTTTTTTAAATAAGCGGGAAGATCCAATTAAAAAGATTAAATATTTTTATTGCTTTTGCATTAGACGGTTAAAGGGTTCCCATTTGAATAATTTTAAAAAAATATTATTGAAAATAATTTCCGGTATTATTCTTTTACCCTTTCAACATAATCGCCGGTTTTTGTGTTCACCCTTATCAACTCACCTTCATTTACAAAAAGCGGTACATTTACGGTTGCACCCGTTTCCACAGTGGCTGGTTTTAATGTTTTTGTTGCAGTATCCCCTCTCATTCCCGGTTCGCTGTAGGTTACCATCAATACAATTTTATCCGGCAATTCAACTCCCATTGCCTGGTCTGTTTCTCCATTGATTAAAACGGATACTTCCTGGCCATCTTTCAGGAATTTAGGTGCATCCACCATTGATTCAGGAACAGTAATTTGCTCAAAAGTCTCTACATCCATAAAGCTATATCCGGTATCATCTTTATATAAATACTGGTAGGGTTTCTTTTCAACCCGCACCGGGAAGATCGTTTCACCGCTATTCCAGGTAACTTCGATGGTACGATTATTATCCACCCCCTTCAATTTTGCCCACACTTTTGCAGCTGCACGGGCTGTTTTATTTTGTCCAAATTCAATTACGGTGTATAAACTACCATCCACTTTGATGATAAGCCCTGAACGCATGTCTGCTGTAGTTGCCATGATAATATGATTGTTTAGTGTTTGTTGTTTATTGTTTACTTTTTGTTGAAAGTTGCTTTCTAATAAATCCCAACAATATGGTCATAAAATTATTGGGGTGCAAAAGTAGGAATAGTAAAGCTAAATAGAAAATTTGAAGCATAAACAGCTATTTCCACCTGATGAATAGCCTGAAATATAACCATAACGGCAAAAAAACCTTATAAAAATCTTAGCTAAGGAAATCCTGAATCATTTATTTCTTGTGATGCCTTTGTATAATTTGAGTTTTAACATCGCTGGTTAGCAACAAAAAATTAGTTTTACAAAAATTTAAATATTGAGAAAAATAATTTTACTGTTGCTTTTAATCCCATGTACAATCG
>JAYVUE010000241.1:0-8416 GCA_043788195.1 Chitinophagaceae bacterium | reverse complement strand
TGTCGCACTTCAAGATGAACAGGAAGGGTACTATCGCCCCAGAAACCTTTATACTTTAAGCATAGTACAACAGAATCGAGCATAACTAATGTATCTTTTGGACTCCCGAGGTAATACGGGTAAAACCTGGGTTTAAGCTGCATGAAAATATGGGCATTTGTTCTGCCAAATAATGGATCATTATTTATTACACCCAGTGCCTGATCATTTGACCTGTTAACGATAGGTGTATCGGTAGAAATACCCTGCGTTGTGTTAATGGTTAAAACGGTATCAAAAGTTTTTACATTATCTACAGGGGGCAACAGGTCGCTACCGATATCTGTTGTATCTAATTTGCTACAACCCCAATTAATAATTGATAATAACAGTAAACTGATACTGACTAATGTTAGAATACGTTTTTGCACAATAATAAAATTTATGGAATAGTGTTAGTTTTTCTACTTTGCAAGGTCGGCATACAATTGCAAATAGTCTGTTAAATCAGTTTCAGCATTATACTTCAATATTTTTTTACCTTTTACTTTTGCAAATTCATCAGTCAGTTTTTTATCAACTTTTTCTGCGCCAAAAGTAATGGCATCTGCAAAACTGGCGCCACCTCTAAACATGGCCAGGTTATTAATATCTTTAAATGGTTCCAGTTCTTTTTTAGTAACATAATCATTGATAGCAATGAGTTTCATAAAATCGGCACCCAGTTTTTCTTTAAATGTATTTTGACCAATGCTATATACAATCTTACTGTTGCTGAATACGGGTTCTTTTTTATACGCATTTTTTATGAACATGGGGATCAAACCGGTCATCCATCCGCTGCAATGAATGATATCAGGAGGCCAGCCGAATTTTTTTACTGTTTCCAATGCCCCTTTACAAAACAAAACTGTTCTTAAACCATTATCCTCAAACCACTTTTCATTTTCATCATTAAAAATTGATTTCCTTTTAAAGTAATCTTCGTTATCCAAAAAATAAACCTGCAACCTGGCATTAGGTAAAGAAGCTACTTTTATTACCAGAGGAAAATCATCACCCCCAATTGAAACGTTGATACCTGATAAGCGAACTACTTCATGCAGGCGATGCCGTCTTTCATTGATCACACCAAACCGTGGCATAATACACCTCACTTCCATACCACTGTCATTCGATTTTACCGCCAGTTTGTTTACCACCTCTGCAAAATCGGTTAGCTCCAGGTAAGGAGACATCTCATTTGCAATGAATAAAATTCTTTTCTTTGTTGACATTTGCGCTATATTAGTTGCCATTACAATTTAAACGGTGTGCAAAGGTACTATAATTTTTTGGGAAAACAGGCTTACACAGGCTTTTGGTAGTGGGCCGGTTTGTTTTGTGATGCTTAAAAGAGATAACTCAGCAGATACAAAGTTATAGTAATACCAAACTGAAGTACTACAAGGCATTTGAAGCTTAATACTTTATAAAATGATCATATTCAGGAAAGCAGCAGATATCAATAGTTTCCTCGCCAAAAAAAAGGGAACAAAAACAGTATTGGGATTTATACCAACCATGGGTGCACTGCACAATGGGCATATTTCCCTGATCAATATTTCAAAGCAAAATAATAACCTGGTGGTTTGCAGCATTTTTGTAAACCCTGTACAGTTTAATGATAACAAAGATTTTGAAAAATATCCATCTACCATTGAAGCAGATATTAATTTACTTGAAAAAGCCGGATGTGATGTCCTTTTTCTACCATCAGTAGCCGAAATGTATCCTGATGGATTAACCCAACAAAAAAAATACAACCTGGGATACCTCGAAACAATATTAGAAGGAAAATTCAGAAGTGGGCATTTTCAGGGCGTTTGCCAGGCAGTTGAACGTTTATTAAATATTGTACAACCACACTATTTATACCTGGGACAAAAAGATTATCAGCAATGCATGGTAATTAAAAAACTGGCCGATCTTATCAACGCTGAAGCTAATGTGATCATATGCCCCACACTCAGAGAAAATGACGGCCTGGCTATGAGCAGCAGAAATATGAGGTTAAATGAAAACGAACGACTAAAAGCTGTTAAGATCTCAGCAACATTATTTTTTATTAAACAGGAAATAAAAACGGGTTATCTGCAGGACCTTAAACAAAGATGTATTCAGTATTTAACAGCAGAAGGTTTTAAAGTAGATTATGTAGAAATAGCTGATGCATCAACCCTGGAACTGTTAGAGAACTGGAATGGCCAAACGCAGATAGTTGCTTTAATTGCCGCTTTTATAAATGAAGTAAGGTTAATTGACAATATGTTGTTGACACATTGAACAATCGACAATAAACAATTGGCAATAAACAAAGCGGTTCAAATATTGAGCTGCTTTTCCAGTATCCCCGTCAAACTGGTGTCAGCTGGGCGGGCAGCATCAAGTATCCACATTAGTTTTTTGCTTTACTGATTTCCCATCGTAAATTGTAACCGAATATGAGAAAGCGATTTTACACAATATTAAATTATATCATTTTCCTTGGAGCTGGTATTTTTTTGGTTTGGTGGCAATTAAAAGAAATGACGCCGGCTGATCAAATAGAATTTAATAATGCTCTTCATTATGCCAATTACTGGCTGATAATTCCTATAGTCATCATGTCTGTATTTAGCCATGTCAGCCGTTCTTTGCGTTGGAAATTACTGCTTGAACCAATGGGATACAATCCTGCATTAAAAAATGTTTTTGCTGTTACTATGATTGGTTATCTGGCTAATTCAGCAGTACCACGGCTGGGCGAAATTTTAAAATGCACTTTCCTGGCACGTTATGAAAAATTAAAAGTAGATAAACTGGTGGGGAGCATTTTAATAGAACGTACGTTTGATTTTATCTGTTACCTGGTATTCATTGCCATTACCATTCTTATACAAATGGATGTTGTAGGCAATTTTGTTAAAGAAAAGATCAACTCACTCAGCCAGTCACAGGGTATGCCATTATGGACAAAATTGCTGATTTTTATTGTTGCTCTATTTATTATTTTCTTTTTGATAAGATTATTAATCAAAAAATTTCCTGAAAAAAAGATCATCATCAAAATAAATAATTTTATTAATGGTATCGGAATTGGTTTTAAGTCGATCAAAGATCTAAAAAAAAGAAAACTGTTTCTGGCACATACTTTTTTTATCTGGGGCATGTACCTGTTACAGTTATATGTTGGGTTCCATGCTATGGAAGGCACTTTTCATTTAGGCATTAAACCTGCCTGTTCTGTTTTAGCACTGGCTACATTGGCTATGATCATTACACCGGGTGGTATTGGTTCATTCCCACTGTTTGTAATGCAAACATTAATGGTGTACAGTATTGCCAGCCCGGTTGGAAAAGCCTTTGGCTGGATGATATGGGGAGTTACTACAGGTATAGTTATTGTTATTGGGTTTATTTCTTTGCTTCTTTTACCTTATCTCAACAGAAAAAAAAATGAAATCGATCAGTAATATTCCCTGCAAAATATTCAATGAAACTGAACTGCTACACGAGATCAACCGCTGGCGGCTGAAAAGCAAAAAAATAGTTTTTACCAACGGCGTATTTGATATTTTACACCAGGGGCATATTGCATCTTTAAGTGAAGCTGCAGTTTACGGAGATATACTAATTGTAGGATTAAATGCCGACGTTTCTGTAAAAAGACTAAAAGGAGAAACAAGGCCTGTGAATAATGAAAGATCAAGGGCTTTATTGCTGGCTACTTTACTAATGGTAGATGCGGTTATTATTTTTGAAGACGACACCCCTTTACGCCTCATCAATACTATCCTTCCCGATGTTTTAGTAAAGGGCGGAGATTATTCAATTGATCAGATCGTTGGTGCCAAAGAAGTGTTGGCTAATGGAGGCGAAGTAAAAATTGTACCATTACTTGATGGGTTTTCAACTACGGGTATCATAGAAAAAATGAAAAATACACATTAATAGCAAAGGCAAAATTTCACTTAATCTTAATATTGCAGTTGCCTTTTTTCAACTCTTTTACCTTTAATTGCGGAGAATTACAGGAGATAACTATACCATTTTGCAAAAAAGAAAAATCATTTTCAGGGATATCAGCTGGTTGTCTTTTAATGCCAGGGTATTACAGGAGGCAGCCGACGAAACTGTTCCACTAAGGGAACGTATTCGTTTTTTGGGCATCTTTTCTAATAATCTTGATGAATTTTTCAGGGTAAGGGTGGCTACATTAAAACGGATGATATTAGTGGGTAACAAATCCAAAATGCACCTTGAACTTTTGCCCGAAGCTATTTTAGAAGAGATCCAGGAAAAAGTAATTGAACAACAAAAAGAATTTGAACGTATCTGGAATGAAATATTAAGAGAACTGAAAAAACAAAAGATCTTTATCCTCAATGAAAAACAGCTGAATAGGGAACAACAAAAATTTATCCTCACTTATTTTGACGAAGAGATCCGAAGCAATATCATTCCCTTAATGATCGAAAGCATCCCCAATTTTCCGGTATTAAATGACAAATCAATTTACCTGGCCTGTAATCTTTCAAAAAAAGATAAAAGTATTCCGCAAAAATTTGCACTTGTTTCTGTTCCCACCAGGCGCTTATCCCGTTTTTTAATCCTCCCTTCAAAACAAACACAAAAACACATTATTTTACTGGAAGATGTTATCCGCTTTTGTTTGCCCGGTATTTTTTCATTCTTTGGTTACGATACATTTTCTTCGCACATCATTAAAGTAACCCGGGATGCGGAAATAGATATAGATAATGATGTTTCAACTTCCCTGATCCAGAAAATTGAAAAAGGTTTAAAGAACAGAAAAAAGGGCAAGCCGGTACGTTTTACATTTGATAAAGCCATTGATCCTTCCCTGCTCACCTACCTGGTACGCCGTATGGGCTTATTACAAAAAGACAACCTGATCCCAGGTGGTCGAATTCATAATTTTAAAGATTTTATTGATTTTCCTGATGCTGTTTTTGCTCAAAAAAAATTACGAAAAAAACCATTCATTCATCCTGCATTAAAAAATATTACCCGCGTTACAGATACCGTATTAAATAAAGATGTGCTCTTACATTTTCCTTATCATTCATTTGATAGTGTAATAGATCTGCTGAGAGAAGCCGCTATTGACCCTCAAGTGGTGAGTATAAAAATAACCTGTTACAGGCTGGCGCAAAGATCCAAAATAATTAATGCCCTTACTAATGCAGTACGCAATGGCAAACAGGTAACTGCAGTGCTGGAACTGAGGGCCCGTTTTGACGAAGAGGCTAACATTGAATGGAAAGAAGAATTGGAAGAGGCCGGGGTAAAAGTACTGCTTGGTGTACACAATATGAAAGTGCATGCAAAACTTTGCTTAATAAAAAAGCGGGTTAATAATCATACCATTCATTACGGTTTTGTCAGCACCGGCAACTTAAATGAAAGAACGGCACTTGTATATAGCGACAATTGTTTGTTAACATCCGACAGGAATATTATGGCTGATGTTAACCGGATATTTAATTACCTGGAACAACCCAAAAACAGGCCACATTTTTTAAAGACCTGTAAAACTTTATTGGTTAGTCCGGCTAACATGCGAAAGCATCTGATACTATTGATCAATAAAGAGATCAGGGCAGCCCGCTCAGGCAAAGAAGCTTCTATTATTTTAAAATTGAATTCTTTGAGTGCCGAAGTGCTGATCAATAAATTATATGAAGCCGCTAAAGCCGGGGTAGAAATAAAAATGGTGATCCGCGGAATTTTTTGTGTACTCACCGAAAATAAAAAAAATAAAATACCCATGCAGGCGATCAGTATTGTTGATGAATACCTTGAGCATGCCAGGGTGATGATCTTTCATAATGGTGGTAAAGAAAAAGTATTTATTTCTTCGGCCGACTGGATGGTACGTAATATAAATCACCGGGTAGAAGTAAGTTGCCCCATTATTGAAAAAAATATCTGCCAGGAATTAAAAGAAATTTTGCAAATTCAGTTGAAGGATAATATCAAAGCAAGGATCCTGGATAATGAACTGTCTAATCAGTATGTTAACCCCCGTAACACAAAAAAGATACGCAGCCAGGTAGAAACTTATAATTATCTCTATCGCAAATTATCCACATAGTAAACACCTTCTGTAAACTGCAGTGTCTTACAAGTAAATTTGCAGTTACCCATTAAACGTTTAAGCGGGTTAACCAATTAATATAAACATTGAGATTAGCAGCCATAGACATAGGCAGTAACGCCGCAAGATTATTGATAACCGAAGTTGTTATCAAAGAAAATAATGAACCCGTTTTTAATAAACTGAACCTGTTTCGTGTGCCCCTGCGTTTGGGGTTTGATGTTTTTGAATTAGGTTTCATCCCAAAGCAAAAAATTGGTATGATGTTACAAACGATGAAAGCCTTTAAACATTTAATGAATGCTTACGAGGTAAATAAAATAATAGCCTGTGCCACCAGTGCCATGAGAGATGCAAAAAATGCCGCTGATGTGATCAGGAAAATAAAAATGGAAACAGATATATCAATCGAAGTGATCAGCGGCGATATGGAAGCAGGATTTATTTACGAGAATCATATCGCAGAGAGCCTCGATAAAGATCATAGTTATATGTATATTGATGTTGGTGGTGGCAGCACAGAACTGAGTTTTTTCAGCAATGGCAAACTCACTTATAAAGAATCATTTAACATTGGCACCATTCGTATACTAAAAGATATGGTACACGAAAATGACTGGGATGTAATGAGAGAGATCGTAAAATCATTTACAAAAGGGCAAAAAGAAGTAATGGCGATTGGAAGCGGTGGCAATATCAATAAAATATTCAGCATGAGTAAAAGAAAAGAAGGCAAACCTCTTTCTCTTGAATTGCTGAAAGACTATCACAAGGAATTAAGCAGTGTTTCGCTGGAGGAAAGGATCACTAAGTATGCATTGCGCCAGGACAGGGCTGATGTAATTGTACCCGCCTTGCTGATCTATATCAATGCCATGCGCTGGGCAGGTGCCGAAGAAATTTATATACCAAAAATAGGATTGGTAGATGGTTTGATACATCATTTATGGGAGCAGGAGAAGTGAAAGAGTTCATAGGCCGCAGTTCTTTTTAACATTTCTCTTATACTAACTTTACTAACCCATCGTTGAATCAAAATGCAAAAGCTAACAACAATACTCCTTTTATTAAGTAATACCTGCTTTGCTCAATTACCAACACAGCAAAGGGCAACCCAATTTGATAAATTTATTAATAAACCGGAAATTGAATGGGCAGCTTATATTAATGATACCATCAGGTTTGAGAGGGTTAACTTAAATAATCTTTTACTTACCAGGTTAAGTAAAAATGAAATTAAAGCTTCATTGCCTGTTGGAAGTGGTACATTTCAGACCGATCAGATCATTTACAAGAATAAAAAAGATATAGATAAGATCAAACTGCCGGTAGATGAAATTCCTGTTTTTGATTCTCTTGGAAACCAGGTTAGTACTGCAAAAATTTCCCGGGTTACAATTGATACTGCAAATTTTACACTAACTGATCCCACACAAATACTTTATATCGAAAACGGTCAGTTGAAAACCTATATTCCCTGGGTGGCTACCATGTTGCCAGTAATAACCAGTACAGGTGTAAACCTGGGTTATGGTGATTATTTTTCTACCTGTTTTAATTTCATTTATAATTACCGCTCTCCAAAACAAAATAAGATCATTTGGCTATCCAGGTCTGCAAGAAAAATAAGGCTGGATTCATTTGATGTCAGTAGCAAAATCAAAGAATTATATGGGCGTAATCTGTTGCAAACATTATGGCCTTATATTTTATCCAATAAGATCAGCGTTTTTGATTTTGGAAATAATAAAAAATTAAAATCCCAAGAACTCACTACCGACCTGGTGAATGAAGAAAAGCTACGTGTTCCCGTTTATGATTTAACAGGAAACGTAACAGGGTTTAAATTCATACACTCGGATTTACTGCCCGATGTTTTTACATCCGCAGAATTAGTGCAGAACTGGTATTACGATCAAACCAAAAATATTGTCTTTACTACAACCAGGGAGGTATACTTATATGCTAAAAAATGGACCAGTAAAGGAGAACCTCAAAATGCCAGCCCTATTCTTAAACTGGTGTTTCAATAATTTCTTTCTACTTTTACAACTGCGACGCTCCAAGGAATTGTTTTATTCTAATGCAGAGCCAACTCCACTTCGCTTTCATCTCAAAACTATTTATATGTCTATCCACAAAGAAATTAAAAAAGTTACCACCAATACACTGCAAAAAATGAAGGCCGCGGGTGAAAGAATCTCGATGATCACGGCCTATGATTTTTCATTTGCAAAATTATTTGACAGCGCAGGTATTGATATAATACTGGTTGGCGACAGCGCCAGTAATGTA
>JAYVUE010000240.1:0-3212 GCA_043788195.1 Chitinophagaceae bacterium | reverse complement strand
ACAAAAACTTGGCCGTCAAACTAAAATAAGAACAAGGGTAGAGTATAGTAAAGTAACCGCCATTACCGGCCAGGTATATGGCCCATGGCGTTATCCGCCCGGGTATACGCAGGGAGCTTATGGTATGAACTCTGCGCCTTTACCACTTACAATGATCGCTTTTAATGGTCAGTTTGCCAATGATGATGATGTACAACTGCAATGGATAACTGCCAATGAAATCAACCTGCAAAAATTTATAGTGGAAAGAAGTAGTGATGGAGCAAACTTTATATCGGTGGGAGAGTTGGCAGCAAAAGGTATTGGCAGTAGCAGGACGGATTATAGTTATACTGATAAAAATATAAGTGGCAATATATTTTATTATAGGTTGAAATTAAAAGAACAAAGTGGGGATATCTCTTACAGTAATATTATAACCCTCAGCAGGAGTAAAATGGTGAAAGGTTTTATTGCACCTAACCCGGTTAGCAGCGGTAGTCAGACTATACTAACTATGCAATCATTAACAGATAAAAATGCAATTCGTATTAGTATTTTCAGTGTATCTGGTCAAACTGTTTTTACTGAAAATAAAATATTGCAAAAAGGTAAAAATGAAATTACAATTTCAACAACAGGATTGGCAAGTGGTATTTATGTGGTGAGTGTGGTGGGAGATGTAATGAAAGAGAGTTATAAGTTGGTGGTGCAGTGATCGTCTTGAATAGATGGTCTGACGTCACGTCTGACCATCTATCATATTAAGGTTAGATTTCTGTTTTAAGGATAAAGAAAAAATAGAGTTCATATTATTATAATTTCTCCAAATGTTCTTTTGGTTTGGTTAATGTTGTTTTATTAAATATTTAATCACCTTTAAGCATAACGGTTACCAAATAATTTCTTATATTTAATTTCTGTTTTATTTACAACATCCCTTATTGCCTACTTTACAATTTTAATGATCATCCATGCAGTATAAATTTTTACTTGCAGGTTTTTTTATTTTTCCGTTTCTTAATTCCGGAAATGATACGTCTTTAGCTTCGAAGCATCAGAATAATAAAGTTAATATTTCCAGATTTTTATCTCACTCAAAAAATATTATTACTACCGAAAAGCCATTTTGGGAAATCGAAAAGAAAAAAGATGTAAATACAGACCCTAATGCCTTAAAGCAAAGCAACTGGTATGCCGAAGCCATGAAGGGTATTGAAGAAAGTGAATACGAAATAAAATATGATGCAATAACAAACAGTTATGCTTCTCCCAATAGAAAAAATAACTTACGTTCTTTTTATACTGCCAATAAATTTACCCTGTTACCCCGCAATGACAGCGCTGATAAATGGAAACTGGAACTGTTTACGTTAGGGGTCTTCATTAAAAATAAATTAATTTACCAGCCTTCAAAAAATGCAGTGATAACTCAAAATGGGAAAACCATTCAGTTTAAACACGATAATAATTTTACCAATGAATTTATTAATAGTAAGGAAGGAATTAGACAAAATTTTATTATTAATAAAGAACCCATTGGTAAACCACATACCATAAACATTAAACTATCTGTAGGTTGCGGTGCACAATCTAATAAAAGCTGGTTTGTAAATAAAGTACATGACAAAGAAATTCATTTTGCCCAAAGGCCCCTGTCCACCGGACTCTGTGGGTGGGCAAAAAACACCAAAACAGGATTGGATAAAAAAGTTACCTACAACAGCTTAAAAGTATGGGATGCCAATAATAAAGAACTGAATGCTTCTTTTTCTGTAAACAAAAATAAAATTGCGATCAACATAAGTACAATTGATGCTGTATATCCGATTACAATTGATCCGCTTAGTACCGGTACACTTGGTACACCCGACTGGATAGGCGATGATGCGGATCAGAATAATGCACATTTTGGCTGGAGCGTGGCAAGTGCAGGAGATGTAAATGGTGATGGTTATAGTGATGTGATCATTGGTGCTCCCAACTTTGCTGATGGCGCCAATACAGATGAAGGTCGTGCGTTTGTATATCACGGAAGCGCCACGGGTTTAAGCGCTACTCCTAATAGTACACCTGATGATGCAGATCAGGCAAATGCAAATTTTGGACGTAGTGTATCAGGCGCAGGAGATGTAAATGGCGATGGATACAGTGATGTGATCATTGGTGCTAATGGATATGATGATCTCGCAAATACCAATGAAGGCAGGGCATTTGTGTATCATGGAAGTGCAACAGGACTTAGTGCCAACCCCAACAGTACACCTGATGATGCAGACCAGGCCAGCGCTGATTTTGGTATCAGTGTAGCTTTAGCTGGGGATGTAAATGGTGATGGATATAGTGATGTTATCATTGGAGCTGATGGATATGATGATGGTGCAAATAACAATGAAGGCCGTGCATTTTTGTATTATGGCAGTTCGTCCGGTCTTGCAACTGTACCCATTAATACACCCGATGATGCAGACCAGCCAGGTGCAGCATTTGGCTATAGTGTATCAGGTGCCGGAGATGTAAATGGCGATGGATTTAGCGATGTGATCATAGGAGCTCTTTATTATGATGATAGTGGCAATACTGATGAAGGCCGGGTTTTTGTGTACCATGGCAGTGCAGCAGGACTTGGTGCCTTACCCAATAATACTCCAGATGATGCGAACATGGCTTTTGCCTATTTTGGTATTAGTGTATCCGACGCCGGAGATGTAAACGGTGATGGTTACAGCGATGTAATCATCGGGGCTTATGGATATGATGATGGTGCCAATACGGATGAAGGCCGTGCCTTTGTGTACTATGGTAGTGTTACAGGTCTTGGAACTACTTTCAACAATACTCCTGATGATGCTGACCAGGCTTCTGCATTTTTTGGTATCAGTGTATCCTGTGCAGGTGATGTGAATGGTGATGGTTACAGCGACGTTATTATTGGTGCTTTTTTATATGATGATGTAAATACCAATGAAGGCCGTGCCTTTGTTTACTTTGGCAGTGCCACTGGTTTAAATGCCACTCCTAACAGTATCCCAGATGATGCAGACCAGGCAGGCGCTTATTTTGGCTATAGTGTATCAGGAGCAGGAGATGTAAATGGTGATGGTTATAGTGATGTGATCATAGGAGCATATTTTTATGATGATGGTGCCAATACAGATGAAGGCTGGGCTTATGTTTACCAGGGCAGCCCCAATGGCTTAAGTTTAACCAATAACTGGCTGGTAATTGGGCCA
>JAYVUE010000239.1:0-2503 GCA_043788195.1 Chitinophagaceae bacterium | reverse complement strand
GTGTTTGCGGTTGCAGGTTTATCGGCATTAAGTATTGCGTTAATTACGGTAAGCGTTCAAAGTTTAAAAGCAGCCATAGCCAATCCTGTAAAAAGTTTGAGAACAGAATAATTTGGTGGTTTAATAATTTGATAATCCAACGAGAAACAAAGTGTGATTTTATTTTTGAACCAAGCCAGGAATATCTATAAAGCTTCGCTTGCGTCGCACTCTTGTACGTTCGGTAATTTTATTCGGCAATGTGCATCAACCTCATAAAACCCAACCTGTAGTTAAGCTTAATTGCTGCATCGAAACAGAACAATAAGTGTATCAAAAACGAACAACTCTTTTATTCCCTTCAATACAACTCATTGCTTTTCAGTTGTAAATTTGATTGGCACATATTTGTACCGTTTTAAAACGATAATAAATTACAAACAAACTACATGATAGACTTAAAACACATTTCAAAATGGATAACGGTTGGCGGCGTACGCACCTTTCTTTTAAAAGATGTAAACCTCACCATTAAGGAAGGCGAATTCATTTCTATTATGGGGCCTTCAGGTTCGGGAAAATCTACGTTGCTTAATATTATTGGTATGCTCGATGGCTTCGATGAAGGAGAATATTTATTTTTTCATGAAGCAGTTCACCTGCTTAAAGAAAAACACCGTTCGCAATTATACAAGCAATACATCGGCTTTGTGTTTCAGGCTTATCACCTTATTGATGAGCTTACCGTTTATGAAAATATTGAAACACCATTGCTGTACCAGAGTGTAAAAACAAGTGAACGCCAGGCAATTGTTGCAGATATTTTAGATCGCTTACAAATCGTTGGTAAAAAGAATTTATTTCCATCGCAGCTTTCGGGCGGGCAGCAGCAATTGGTTGGTATCGCAAGGGCACTTGTTAGCAAACCCAAACTGATTCTTGCCGACGAGCCTACAGGTAATTTAAACAGTAAACAAGGTGAAGAAATAATGGATCTTTTTAAAAAATTAAACGAAGAAGATGGTGTAACTATTATACAGGTTACACACAGTGAAAAAAATGCAGCTTATGGCAAACGTATTATTCATTTGCTGGATGGCAGGATTGAAAAAGAGGAGTAAAATTATTGATTACAGTAAGTGCCGGCTGTTTACTGCTGAGCAATGACCTGAATGTACAAGAGTGCGACGCAAGGAACGATCAGAGAAGAATCAATAGTTCGGCTCCGCTCACTATTTGGTTCATAAAAAATAAAGCATTGAAATATAAAGAAGCATGAAAAAGAAGCATTTGATTTTATGGGTATTTTGTTTTGTGTTGATACAAAATATTTTTGCGCAGGATACTGCTGTATTGCAGGGCAGGCTTACATTACAGCAATGTGTAGAAGCGGCAATAAAAAATAACCGGCAGGTAAACCTGTCCGCCTTTCAATCAGAAAAAGACCAGGTAAACTGGCAGCAGGCTAAGGGTAACCAGTTACCATTTATTTCAGGAAGTATATCGCATGGTATAAACCAGGGCCGCAGTATTGACCCGTTTAGCAATGGCTATGTAAACCAAAATATAACCTTTGCCAATTATGGTCTTAATGCAAGCATTAGTTTATGGAATGGTTCTGCGATTCAAAATAATATTAAGCAAAACCTGCTTAGTTTTGAAGCCAGTAAAATGGACTGGCAACAGCAGAAAGACAACATCACCATAAGTGTAATACTTGCTTATTTAAGTGTGCTTAATAATGAAGAGCAACTGAATGCTTCTGTAAAACAGGCGGATGTTACCCGCAACCAGGCAGAGCGTTTAAACATATTGAATAAAGATGGTGCCATTTTGCCGGCTACTTATTACGA
The DNA here is from genome assembly GCA_043788195.1 of Chitinophagaceae bacterium. GTDB lineage: Bacteria > Bacteroidota > Bacteroidia > Chitinophagales > Chitinophagaceae > Ferruginibacter. The sequence goes on along the minus strand of JAYVUE010000239.1, from coordinate 671 downwards.
TTTAAAAGGTCAGCTTGCAAATGATGAATTGAATGTTGTGTCGCTTACCAATACGCTGGAATCGAGTAAGCTTGATCTTGCACAGTTAATGAATGCAGCTTACTCAAAAGATATGCAGCTTGATAAAATTGATGATGCCATGATTCCTGTTTTATACGATGCAACTGTTGAGCAGATTTATCAGCAGTCGCTTCAGCAACTGGCATTGGTTAAAGCGGCTGACCTGCGCAAAGAAAGTGCAGAGAAAGGTTTAAAAGCTGCTAAGGGTTTGCTTTACCCAACACTTAGTTTAAATGGCGGATTAGGCACTAATTATTCGAGTATCGCTGCACTGCAGCAATTAGCAGGCACATCGGATAAGCCAACGGATGCTTACGTTTTATATAACAGTGAAAAGCTTGCTGTGGTTGCACCGCAGAGCACCTATAACAGCCAGAAAATTTCTTATGGCGACCAATGGAGCAATAACTTTAACTCTTATGTAAGCCTTGGTTTGCAGATACCGATTTTAAATGGGTTGCAATCGAAAAGCCGGGTTAACCAGGCAAAGATTACGGAGAAACAATCAACCTTTGAAGCCAATACAACCAAGATAGAATTAAGGCAAAGCATTGAACAGGCATACTTAAATATGGCGGCTGCTTTTAACCGTTATCAAAAATTATCGTCGC
>JAYVUE010000238.1:0-5734 GCA_043788195.1 Chitinophagaceae bacterium | reverse complement strand
TAGCTCCATAGGAGCACCGTATTATCCCATTAAAATAAAAGCAGTTTTAGCTCCATAGGAGCACCGTGTTTATAGACGTGTTTATTGACAGATCCAAATTGTGCATTTGGCTCCGTAGGAGCCATGTAATTACCCCGCAATAAGAGCATTTTTATTATCCCATTAAAATAAAAGCAGTTTTAGCTCCTGCGTATGACCAATACCTGTATTAAAGATTACAGGTTACAATTAGGCAGTTTTGATTTTGTACAGACTGGTATTCCTACAAAATTAGAAGACAGCTACCTGAATACCGGTAAAAGTATCGATCTCAGCGGCAGCATAACCAATTATGATTTCAGTGTAACAGCCGATCCGCTTTCAGCAGCACCGGATCGTTTCAGGATTGTATTTGATGGTAAAAAAGCGGACCTGCCCACAGGGATCACCGGTATTAACATTTATCCTAATCCGGTAGTAAACGGTACGATTGGTATTCAGTTCACTAATATGGAAAAAGGTATTTACAATTTAAGGTTGTACAATAATACGGGCCAGGTTTTGTTTAACCGACAGATCAATCATGGTGGAAATTCAATGATGTATACTATAGATGCTGGTAAATCGCTGGCTAATGGAAGTTACCTGCTGGAGTTCACAAAACCCGATAACCGCAAAACGGTAAAAACGCTGGTGATATTGAACTAATAAGGTTTAATGATTTTTGTAAGACCAGTTATTTTAAACCTGGCTTAGCATGATATGGTTGAATGTGTAAGAAGTAAATTGAAACCTTATAACTGAAATTACTTTCCCTTCACTAGTATCAGGCCCCGCATTTCGCAGGCTACAAACCTTCAACATTTAACATTCAACATTCAACCCTTATCCCCTTGGTAATTAATTTTTAGAAATAAGGTGATCATTATTAATTACTGCAGCCAGGGCCTGTAATTTTTTTGGCAAAGGAGCATCTTTTATATTGTTGTTAAAGAAAGTGAAGGCTTCGGCATTATCTTTAAGTATCTCGTTCATTAATTGTTTTGAGTAAACTTTTATTGGCCCATTATCGCCGGTTTGTAAATAAAATTCATCAACGGCATGAGCGCCGTTATAGAATTTTTTACAATACACATTCAATTTCCCTTTGGCGATCTGTACTGCAAATCCCGGCAGGGCATCAATTGCAACATAACTTTTACGCCCGTTGGCAAAACCGTTTTGCGAAACAGCATATTGGTCATTATTCTGGTAGGCTTTTATTTCCTTAGGATAGATCCTGGTTTTGTTATCTGCTAAAAGATAAGCATCATTAAAGACTGCATTCACCAGTTTTAAGGAGGCATAGTTCTGTATTGAACCATCGTTCTTTTGAACAAAACAAATTGAATTATTTTCCTTTACAATAGGTGAATCTGGCTTAAAGTCAGTAACTAAATTTTTACCGGTTGCACATGAGTTGAGCAATAAAATAATGCTTAAAAATGGCAGGATCAGGGGTAATGATGGTTTCATAGGATGGGTTTTTATACCCTGTAAACGATATAGCGTAGGAATTATTGTAATATGAGAAAAAATATTCTGCCCTTATTATCAGGATAAGGCCTTTTTCTTTGCCTCAGCTGAAGATATGACCGGGATGATCTCAAAATCAGCAAAGTCATTCCAATTGCTGATCCATTCGTGCAGCTTTTCCAGGTCATCGGTTTCCATCACCTGGAAACAGGTGGTAACCTGCTCATCGACCCAGCTATTAATATAATGAAGACCTTCAGGCATCATTCGTCCTTTTTCCTCAAAACGCTGATACAGGGCCTTGCCCGAGTCGGGATGAAATTTTTCAATGATCATGTATAGCATAACAAACTAATTTTAACGCTACCGGGTAAGCGAAAAGTGGTTGAGCAATTCTTCTTTTTCGAAAACATCGTTTTAAGTACAATAGCCAATTTTTCGATATTACATTCTCATCCGCTGAAAATATTTCCACACCTCCAGCCATAAAGTACTTACAAGGGCTACCGCAACACAAATCACCAATGACCTGGCAGGCAGGTCTGTTAATCTGAACAGGTTGCGCACAAAGGGAACACATAATGCTGCTGCAATAACTACTAAAGTAATTGAAATAATCACAGGCACCATCATGTTCTTATACCTGATCGTTTTAAGGATTGAATAAGTAAATGAGCGGTTGACCAGTGTTAAAAAAATATTGCTGAATAAAAGTGTAATGAAAATAACAGTGCGAACCATTTCATGTGAACTTCCCTTCTGCATAAAATAATAACCAATACCCAGGCATCCGCCGGTGATAACGGCCCCCTGAATGATACTGATGGCCAGCTGTTTTAATGATAAAAAAGTTGCCCCCATTTTTCTGGGCGAACGCATCATTGTGCCAGGCTCCATCGGCTCGTTCTCATAAATAATAGAACAGGTGGGTCCCATGATCAGTTCCAAAAAAATAACATGCACCGGTGAAAAAATATCTGTGAACTTCCATAGCAATAAGGGAAGTGTTACGATCAGTATTATGGGAATATGAATGGATACAATGTATTGAATAGCTTTTTTTAAGTTATCATAGATCTTTCTGCCAAGGGCCACTGCTTCTGTCATATGCGACAGGTCATCATCTGTAAGAATTAATGGTGCCGCATTTTTTGCTACCACACTCCCCCGCTGCCCCATCGCAATGCCAATATGTGCAGCTTTTAATGCAGGTCCGTCGTTTACCCCATCACCCGTCATAGCTACTACTTCTCCATTATCTTTCAATGCTTCTATCACTTTCAGTTTTGCTTCCGGAAACATACGGGCATAAATATTTACATCCACTACTTTTTTTTGCAATTCAGTTTTCGACAACAGCAATACTTCTTTTCCTGTAAGCACATCGTGGTTATGATCCATTTGCACCTGGTCAGCAATGGCTACTGCCGTTTCCGCGTAATCGCCGGTGATCATCTTAACCTGTATGCCTGCATCCCTGAAAGTATTGATCGTTTCAATGATATTTTCTTTTGGGGGATCCTGGAAAACGATCAGTCCTAAAAACTCAAATTCAAATTCTTCCTGTGAAACCGGCCATTTTTTTTGATGCCAGGTCCCTTTTCCAACACCCAGTACCCGATAGCCCTTACCGGCATAAGCCTTTGCTTGTTTTTCATACCCAAGCAGGTCTTCCACAGATAAATTACTTTGCCTAAAAATGGCTTCGGGTGCACCTTTGGCAGCAATAATAGTATCACCTGTTTCATTTTTAAAAATATGTGTCATCATCGGGGGTTTTCCGCCAACAGGATATTCATGAACCTGTTTAAATAATATTCTTTTATCTGTTGCACAGCTTTTTTTATATAAAGTATGAATAGCTTTTTCCATAGGGTCAAATGGATTGGTTTCGCTGCTCCACATAGCATATTCAATTAAGGAAGCCGGCAATAAACTGTTATCTTTTACAGCTATCGAAATTTTAGCAACAGCATCATACACATACTCAATGCTCATTATATTTTGTGTAAGTGTTCCTGTTTTATCTGTACAGATCACCGTAGCAGAGCCTAATGTTTCAACATATTGAGGTTGTTTAACAATAATATTATTGCGTAATAACCTGAATGCACCCAATGCCTGAAAAGTACTGAAGGCAACGGGTATCTCTTCAGGAAGTATACTCATAGCAAGGGTTAATCCCTGCAAAAAAGACTTCACCAGGCTATGAGAATGATAATAATTAAACACCACAACAATTAAAAAAGCCGCGGCACCTATCCATACCATGTTACGCACAAAAGCACCGATCTGCTGCTGCAATGGAGTTTTTATTACAATGATCTCTTTTAATGACAAGCCGATCTTTCCAAACATGGTTGATAAACCTATATCCGAAACTTTAATGGTAGCACTACCACTCGTAACCAGTGTGCCTTTATAGGCTGTATTATTATTATCGGCTGTTTTGGAAACTGAAAATGATTCTCCGGTAAGAATAGATTCATTAAGTGACAGATCATTGGCAGCAATGATGAGCCCATCTGCTGATACCACTTCTCCTTCTTCTATCAGGAGCAGATCATCAACCACAATCTGCTCTGCCGGTATTTTTGATAAAATCCCGCTACGCATTACCGTTGCCTTTGCAGTTGATAATTTATTTAATGCTTTTACCGCATTTTTGCTCCTGTATTCCTGGAAGAGAGAGATGCCGGCCACAATGAATATAGATACTCCCATGATGATGCCTTCTTTAAACTGGCCCACCATAAAATAGATGATGCAGGCAGCCAGCAGTAAAATAAACATGGGTTCAAATACCACTTCTTTAAGCACCTGCCCCAAAACACGGTCTTCTTTCAAATCAAGTGTATTGCTGCCATGCTTTAGCCGACTGGAGGTGATCTGTTCTGTTGTTAATCCATTTTTATCTGCTGCTTTGATCATGCATAGCAATTTAGCAATTTAAATATAAGGCATTGGTTTAACTCAATTTTTGGTAAAGGAAAAGTATAAGTTATTAGTAATGTTTGTAACCATTAAGATCATACAATAACATGATAAATGTCTTCTATTAATATTTTGAAAAGACAGTATTTTGCAGTAAATAAATAATACAATAAATGATCCATCCATATAACTATGTACCGGCAGCCGAGGCATTGTCAATTATTAAAAGCGGGCAAAGGGTTTTTATTCACGGTGGTGTTTGTACACCTACCCATCTTTTATACGAACTGGCAAAAGAAGCTCACCGTCTTAAAAATGTAGAACTGGTTTCCATCAGTTTAAAAGGAGATATTGAGGTAGATAAACCACAATACCAATCGTCATTTCATATCAATTCATTATTTGTTTCAGCTTCGATACGCCAGGCTGTTACTGAGGGACGTGCTGATTTTATCCCGGTTTTTTTAAGTGATATCCCTGATCTTTTTAAAAGAAAGATACTTGAACTGGATGTTGCTATTGTACAGGTATCACATCCGGATATACATGGCTATTGTTCACTAAGTTTATCGATTGATATTGCCCGCTCGGCAGTTGATAATGCCAAACAGATCATTGCCCTTGTAAATCCATTATTACCACGCACACATGGCGATGGCATGATACACACAGATCGTTTTACAAAGATGGTGCTTCATCCTGCTGAATTGATTGAAGAGGATTACAGTAAAAAAACGGGCGCTACAGAAATGATCATCGGAAAAAATGCGGCAGAACTGATCGAAGATGGATCCACTTTACAAATGGGTATCGGCACCATACCTGATGCCGTACTTAAATATTTAACGGGTCATAAAAACCTGGGTGTACATACCGAAATGCTGAGCGACGGAATAATTGAACTGGTTGAAAAAGATATTATCAATAATAAAAACAAACATATCCATCCCAACAAATCGGTTACCTCTTTTGCATTGGGTAGTAGAAAATTATATAATTATGTAAACGATAATCCTTCCTTTGCTTTTCTGGATATTGATTATGTTAACAATCCTCATGTGATAAGACGTAATCCCAAAGTGATTGCTATTAACAGTGCTATTGAAGTGGACCTAACTGGGCAGGTTTGCGCCGACAGTATTGGCGAACTGCAATACAGTGGCATTGGCGGACAAATGGATTTTATGCGGGGATCTGCATTAAGTGATGGCGGTAAACCGATCATAGCACTCAGCAGCCGGACTTCAAAAGGAATTCCACGTATTGTTCCTTACCTTAAGGAAGGTGCAGGTGTGGTAACCACCAG
>JAYVUE010000237.1:0-14901 GCA_043788195.1 Chitinophagaceae bacterium | reverse complement strand
CAGGGAATTCCTAATATGAATGTGCTGATAGCTGTTGGATCCTTAGCTGCCTTTATTTATAGCCTGATCGGCACTATTGGTCATTTTGGTATGAACTATATTTTTTATGAAACCACGGCTACCATTATTACCCTGGTTTTTTTAGGCGAATGGATCGAGAATCGTTCTGTACAGGCTACTCAAAAAGAATTACGCCAATTAGCCAGTCAGCAGAAAGTAATGGCCAATATGATCGCTTTTGATGATGAACACAAAGAACTTATTTTTCCTGTAGAGAATTCACAACTGCATGTTGGGGATCTGATATTAATAAAAAGCGGAGAGCAGGTTCCTGTAGATTGTAAGATATTATGGGGCGAAGTTTATGTAAATGAAGCATTGCTTACGGGTGAAAGTATTCCCTTGCTTAAACAAAAGAAAGATAGACTTATCGGAGGTAGTATCATTAACGACGGAACAGTAAAGGCCCAGGTTACAGCAATTGGCAAGGATACCGTACTAAGTAATATTATAAATTTAGTAAAACAGGCACAAACGGAAAAGCCTCCGATTCAACAATTGGCCGATAAGATCAGTGCCATATTTGTTCCGGTTGTTTTAGGTATTTCCGTAGTTAGTTTTCTGCTTAATTATTTTGTATTTGATATTGATGGCACTCATTCCCTGATGCGTAGTATTGCAGTATTGGTGATCAGTTGCCCCTGTGCGATGGGGTTGGCAACACCTGCAGCTATTGCTGTTGGATTGGGCAGGGCTGCTAAAAAGGGTATTCTTTTTAGAAATGCAAAGTCGCTGGAGTTATTTAAAAATATAAGAACCGTAGTCTTTGATAAAACAGGAACACTTACAATGGGTGCGCCCGTAATAACCGGTTTTAAATCATTGCATTTACCTGAAGAAACGTTTAAGCAAATTGTTTTTTCAATGGAAAAATATTCCAATCACCCGATAGCCAAATCTGTAACAACTGCATTTAAAATAAATGATCCGATTTCCTGGAAAAAAATTGAAGAAATAAAAGGTTTGGGCATGAGGGCAGAAGATACTGAAGGAAATATTTTTAATTTGGGATCTTATCAAATGGCGGCTGCTTTAACTGATAATGGTTCTCACTCCGCTTACCTGGTAAAAAATAATAGCCTCGCCGGCTGGATCGATATAGAAGATGAAATAAGAAAAGAAGCTACTGACGTGATCAGTTATTTACATTCAAAGAATATTCAAACCATTTTACTAAGTGGCGACAGTAAAGAAAGATGTGACAAAGTTGCCCTTGCATTGGGAATTGATACAGTATATGCAGAGAAAAAACCTGAAGAAAAATTAGTGATCATTGATCAGTTAAATCAACAGTCGCCTGTTGCTATGGTAGGCGATGGTATCAATGATGCGCCTGCTTTGGCAAAAGCAACGATCGGAATTTCAATGAGTGATGCAACTCAACTGGCCATGCAAACGGCACAAGTTGTTTTAATGAATAAGGGTATTCGGCACCTACCATTGGCTTTAGGATTGGGTAAACATACTTTTATCACCATTAAAGAAAATCTTTTTTGGGCATTTATCTATAATATTATTGCCATTCCTGTAGCAGCTGTTGGTTTATTGAATCCGGGCATTGCCGCTTTGGCCATGGGATTCAGTGATGTGGTGCTGGCTGTTAATTCAATTCGGTTGAATTACAAGAAAGTGCTTTAATTTCAAAAAGAAATTTACAAGCTTGAGCATTCATCAAATATTAAAACAATATTGGGGTTTTGATCTTTTTCGCCCGCTGCAGGAAGAAATTATCAATGCTGTATTGGAAGGAAAAGATACATTGGCCCTCTTGCCAACCGGGGGTGGTAAATCTGTTTGCTTCCAGGTTCCGGCAATGGCAAAAGATGGAATCTGTCTTGTTATCAGCCCCTTGATCGCATTGATGCGTGACCAGGTTGAAAATTTAAAACAAAAAGGAATTCCTGCATTAGCCGTTTACTCAGGCATGAGTTTTTTAGAAGTAAAAAAAACTTTGCAGAATGCCGCTTATGGTAATTTTAAATTTTTATATGTTTCGCCTGAGCGCCTTGAAACAAATCTTTTTTTAGAATACCTGCCTGCCCTCAATATCAATTTACTGGCAGTTGATGAAGCTCATTGTATCTCACAGTGGGGATACGATTTTCGTCCCACTTATATTCGTATTGCAAGCCTTAGAGAACGATTACCTGGGATACCCGTTTTAGCACTCACTGCTTCGGCAACAATAACAGTACAGGATGATATTTGTGAAAAATTACAGCCCACCAACCTCCCAAAGAAGGGATTAACAGCCCATAGATGGGAAAGATTTCAGCAATCCTTTGAAAGGCCAAATCTTTCCTACAGCGTTTTTAATGTGGCTTCAAAACAAAATAAGTTGTTGGAAGTTTTACGAAATGTGCCGGGTACGGCAATTGTATACTGCAAAAGCCGTAAACGTACAAAAGAAATTACCGACCTGTTACTGATGAATAAGATCAATGCCGGTTTTTATCATGCAGGATTGACAAATGAAGAGAGGAATAAAAAACAGGAAGACTGGATAAGCAACAGAACCAGGGTTGTAGTTTGCACTAACGCATTTGGGATGGGGATTGATAAACCTGATGTAAGAACTGTGATCCATTACGATGTTCCCGATTGCCTGGAAAATTATTACCAGGAGGCCGGAAGGGCTGGTCGCGACGGTCAAAGATCCTATGCCGTTTTACTGTATAGCAACAAAGAGCTGGATGATCTTAAACTGCAAACCGGTATCCGTTTTCCTGATGAAAAGGAGATAAAAGAACTCTACACAGCAATAATGAATCACCTACAGATCGCCGCAGGTTCGGGCGAAGGGATGAGTTTTAATTTTGATATTGCCGTTTTTACAACTGCTTTTAAATTAAATATATTGGCCGCAACTTATGGTATTAAAGTATTGGAGCAGGAAGGTATTTTTAGCTACAATGAAGTTTTTTTCAGGGCATCTTCTGTATTGTTCACCACTAATAAGGATGAAATAAATGAGTTTGAAAAACAGAACCCTTGTCTTGAGCCGCTGATCAAAGGATTACTCCGGTCTTACGAAGGGGTATTTGATTTTCCGGCAACCATATATGAAACGCAATTGGCTAAATTTATAAAAACTGATGTTGATACAATAAAAAATAATTTAAAAAAGTTGAATGATTATGGGGTTATAAGTTATGCCCGGCAAAAAGATAAAGCTCAACTTTTTCTTTTACAAAACAGGATGTATGCTGATAATTACAAAATAAATATTGCCGATTATATAAAACGAAAACAAAATTTTGAATTTCGGGTGGCAGCCATGATCAGTTATATAAAAACAGTAACGGGTTGCCGGAGTAAATTAATTGCTCAATATTTTAATCCGGTCCTGGTCAGGCCTTGCGGTATTTGTGATAATTGCATAAATGAAAAAGCAATTCATATTTCTATCGAAGAATTTGAAAATATCTCCGGCCAGATATTTCAATTGATAAAAGAAACGCCTTTAACCGTTGAACAATTGATAAAACGCCTGAATGGAATTAAAAAAGAAAAGATATGGAGTGTGGTTGATTTTTTACAGGCAGAAAAAAAAATCAACTCAGATAAAGAAGGCTTTATTTCAATATTGTAGGAAGCGAGAACAAAGCCGGCCCAATTAGGCATTAAAGGCTGATTCGGGAGGTTAATGCATAAAAAAAGGGACCAAGATAGAAATCTAGTCCCGCTTTAAAATCCAATATCCTATGAAAAACCGAAACGAAGATAGTACCCAATTAGCTATTTTGCAACATTTTCATTAACTATTTTTTAAATCTGATCAATTCCAGGTTTTGATCGGGTTGATAACAGCGCCCCTACTAGCTTAGCTATACAATTGATAACCATATACTTATTTATTAAATATATTAATTAAACATCATACTTGTTGGTAATATATACTAAAGGGTTTAAAACCAGCCTTTACTTTTTGAGCTCCTGCTTCTTCCACCCAAACCAAGGGCACCCAATAATGACCTTACGATTGTATTTCCGGCGGTTCTTGCCATACTTTTTACTACAGTATTATTAGTGATTTTTTCCAGTGTGGATGGTGCCTGCCTGGTTGTTTTTTTGCCTGCATCTTTATCCTCTTCCTGTGTTCTTTCAGCAGCTTCCTGCAATTTGGCAGTTAGTATTTCATAAGCACTTTCACTGTCAATTGTTTTGTTATACTTCGCAACCAGTTTTGATCTTCCGTTTATTGCATCGATCTCTGCATCAGCTAATGTATCCATGCGGCTGCGTGGTGCACATAACATAGTGTGTGCAAGCGGTGTTGGAATTCCTTTTTCATTAAGCATAGTAACCAATGCTTCCCCGATCCCCAACTGTGTGATCAGATCTTCTGTTTTATAATAAATTGTTTCGGGATAGTTCTCAGAAGTTTGCTTTATCACTTTCCTGTCTGCTGCTGTAAATGCACGTAAGGCATGTTGTACTTTTAAACCCAATTGTGCCAACACACTGGCAGGTACGTCCATTGGATTTTGTGTACAAAAGAAAATGCCGATACCTTTTGAACGGATCAGCTTAACAATGGTTTCAATTTGCTGTAACAAAGCCGAACTGGCATCCTGGAAAATAAGGTGGGCTTCATCAATAAATATCACCAGTTTGGGTTTATCAAGGTCACCTTCTTCAGGACATGATGCATATAATTCGGCCAGCATCTGTAACATAAATGTTGAAAATAATTTTGGCTTATCCTGCAGGTCGGTTACACGTAATACACAGATCACACCTCTGCCGTCATCACTTATACGCATGAGGTCATCTACTTCAAAACTTTTTTCACCAAAGAAAATATCAGCGCCTTGCTGTTGCAGTTCAATTACTTTACGTAAAATAGTTCCGGTAGAAGTAGTAGAAATTTTACCATAGGTTTTTTCAAGTTCAGCTTTCCCTTCATCTCCGATGTATTGCAATACTTTGATAAAATCTTTCAGGTCAAGCAGTGGTAATTGAGTATCATCACAATACTTAAATATCATGGCCACTACCCCGCCCTGTATATCGTTCAATTCCAGAATTTTGCTAAGCAACACTGGCCCAAATTCACTTACAGTAGCCCGTAAATGAACGCCTTTTTGCCCGGTCAAAGTCATGAGTTCTGCAGGAAACAAAGATGGCTTATATTCCATGCTCAGCTTCTGGTACCTGTCTTTCAGTTTATCATTTTCGGCGCCGATCGCAGCAATACCACTGAGATCGCCTTTAATATCCATAACCAACACCGGCACACTGGCATCACTCAACAATTCGCTGATCATTTGCAGGGTTTTGGTTTTACCCGTACCCGTAGCACCTGCAATTAATCCATGGCGGTTCATGGTTTTTAAAGGCAGGTAAATTCCGGCTTCGGCAACAACTTCACCGTCTAAAACAGCGGCGCCTATCTTTACTGATTCGCCTTTAAATGTATAGCCATTTTTTACTGCTTGTATAAATTCTTCTTTGTTGGCCATGTCAATTAATTTTTGGGAAAGGTACAACCAGTAATTGAAATGAGTAAGAAGATTTTTAGTATTTGAATGTAAATTTGTTTAAATGAAAAGAACATTTTTTATTGCAATAGCGATAATTACAGGGCTGTTTATTATTTCTTCCTTTATGGAAGAAAAAAATATTGAAATAAAAAGCAAAGCTACGCTTGGCAAAAAATTATTCAACGAAAAAATATTATCAAAAGATTCTTCAGTAAGCTGTGCCAGTTGCCACAAATCCCAATTTGCATTTGCCGATACCGTTGCATTCAGTTCCGGAATAGAAGGCAAATTAACAAAGCGCAATACACCATCAGTTTTAAACATGAAGAACCGTCCCTATTATTTCTGGGATGGAAGGGCGGCTTCTTTGGAAGAACAATCATTGATGCCCATTCAAAACCCTGATGAAATGGGATTGCCCATTGATGAAGCGGTGGTACGACTAAACGCATCTGCTGAATACAAAATGCTCTTTCAGAAAATATTTAAACAGAAGCCTACTGCAAAAAATATTGCTGCGGCTTTTTCGGCCTACGAACAAACACTTGAAACAGTAAACAGTAAGTTTGACGACTGGAGTAATGATCTGGGTAAACTATCTATAGCCGAAGAAAGAGGCAGGCAGGTATTTATTAGTGATAAAGCCAAATGTTTTAATTGCCATCGGGAAGAAGACTTTACCACTGATGAATTTAAAAACATCGGTTTATACAATGGCGGCAGTTTAAATGATGCAGGACGCTTCAACATAACTAAAAATGAAGCCGACCTGGGAAAATTTAAGATCCCGGGTTTACGCAATATCGGTGTTACAGGGCCATATATGCACAATGGAATGTTTAAAACACTGGAAGAAGTGATTGACTATTATAACAACCCTCTGAAGTTCATAAATGATCCTGTTAATATTGATGAGGCTTTGAAAAAACCTTTGGGCCTTTCCCAAAAGGAAAAGAAAGACCTTATCAGTTTTTTAAAAACTTTAACAGATAAGAAGTACAACAAGGGATAGGCTTGTTGGATAGAAGTAAATTAGTCATTGGTCAATTAGTCATTAAAGCATTATTAGAATAGAATGAGTTGGCAATAATTCGTACCCTAAAATAAAAACTATGTTAGTTTTAGAAAATCTCGAAGTGTATAAATTGGCTATGGAAATGGGCGAATTGGCCTGGCAGATTGTAAACAAGTGGGAATATTTTGTAAAGAAAAACCTAGGCGACCAGTTTGTCCGTTCTGCTGATTCAATCGCTTTAAACATTGCTGAAGGCTATGGAAGATTTCATTATAAAGAAAACAAACAGTTTTGCCGGTATGCCAGAGGCTCTTTATTTGAAACCAAATCAGTTAATCAAAAAGCATTAAATCGTGGTTTAGTTTCTGAAGAGGAATACAATATTGTTATAACTAAACTTTCGCATTGCCATAAATTATTGAATGCCTATATAAACAGCATTGGCACGAACAAAGCGGGTAAAAAAAGTGAATAACCAAATATTCTTCAATTTAAAAGCCCATTGACCTATTGACTATATGACTAAATGACCAAAATAACCTTTAACAAAAAATTAGGCACTATATTCGCTGGATAAAAAATGATTTAATTTTATTTGCAATTAAACCAATAAAACATGGAACCAGTAAAACCCCAAATATTATTATGTGAGGATGACACCAACCTTGGCATGGTACTAAAAAATTATTTAGAGTTAAACGATTATGAAGTAACCCTGGAAAGAGATGGCCGCCTTGGATTAGCTGCCTTTCAAAGAGAAAAATTTGATATCTGTCTGTTGGATGTGATGATGCCCAACATGGATGGCTTTACATTGGCCGAAGAAATCAGAGATGTTAACCCCGATGTTCCTTTGTTTTTTTTAAGTGCCAAAACCATGAAGGATGATATCATACAGGGTTATAAATTGGGCGCTGATGATTATATTACCAAACCTTTCGACAGCGAAGTTTTACTGCACAAAATAAAAGCCATTTTAAAACGCAACGAAGAAATGCACCGCGAAGAAGTGAATGCAGAATTTGACCTGGGCAATTATCACTTTAATCCAAGACTGAGAGAGCTAACTATTAATGGTAAAGTGCAGACCTTATCGCCTAAAGAAAATGAATTGCTTAAAATGCTCAGTGAATATAAAAATGATCTGCTGAGCCGCGAAATTGCTTTGAAAAAAATATGGGGAAGCGATACTTATTTCAACGGGCGCAGTATGGATGTTTACATAGCTAAATTACGAAAATACCTTAAAGAAGACCCTGCCATTGAGATCGTAAACATACATGGCAACGGTTTCAGGCTGGTAGTTGCAGGTTAAATTTTTATAAAGAAGACCTTACTAAAAAAGTTAAGTGTTGCAAATTGCAGCACTTTTTTATTTTATCGCTAGCATCAGTTTAGTCCAAAAATTATTATCAAATGATGAGGGGCCCAGCACGGCATCACCCGTATCGTCGCCATGCCTGATCACTACAAGATCTTTTGATGGGATCACATATATTTTTTTATCGCCTTTTCCTAAAGCAGAGATCATATCAGCAGGGGCAGCTGTATTCAGGGCTCCGGGGAATACGGCAGTTAATGTAGGTACCATAAAAGAAGGCTTACCATTGAGCCACCACAAATAACCGTAAGATTGATTATACGTTTGGGAAGTATTTGTCATGGCTGTAAAATAACTCTGATCGGTCATAAGTGTATTCCCGTTCCATACTCCTCTATTCAATGCCAGCAAACCAAACCTGGCCATATCCCTGCTGTTAAGCCATAAAGTATAATCAAACCAGCTATAATTTTTCATTCCGATCTTATCTGCCAATTTCGTTTTAGTGTAAGTATTATAGTTAGTTGCGGTAGCATTTGCAATTACATTCTGTAACAGGCGGTAAGGTGCATTGTAATAATACCAGAAAGTTCCTGCATCTCCCTTATAAGTCAGGCAAGCCGGGGTTATACAATTATCATCAGGTACATTGTACTCCAGCCCGGTGGTCATGGTCAGCTGGTGTTTTACTGTGATCAGGTTTTCTTTAGCCAGCGGTGCCGATGTCCAGCCGTTTCCCAAATAGTTACTTGTTTTATTATTTATATTGAGCTGCCCTTCCTGCTGTGCAATACCCGCTAAAAAAGCAGTAACACTTTTGCCGGCCGAAGCAATATAATAAACAGTATTTTTATCCCATCCGTTCCAATACGTTTCATTAACGATCCTGCCTTTATATAAAATGATCAACCCATAAGTTTTTTTTGTGCCTGCATATGCAATTGCTTCATTTAGTTTGGTTACATCCCATCCTAACGTTTGGGGTGAAACCGTTTCCCATGTATCACTACCGATGGGCGGATAATACATCGTAGTTGGCGGCGTTGGCGTTGGTGTTACCGGAGTAACAGTAGAATCTGTTTTAGTACATCCTGTAAAAATAAAAGCGAGTAAAGTGGTGGAAAAGAAAAATTTCATAAAAATAATTTTATCTGTCAGACAATTTTGAATGAATAAAGTTTAAAATCGTTGATCACTCTTTTGAATCGGAAAACAACAAATTATCCGAACCTTTTCCTGTGGTTTTTTTACCCAGGTGTTCATAAGCTTTTGCTGTTGCTTCCCTGCCCCTTGATGTTCTTTGTAAAAAACCTTCCTGTATTAAAAACGGTTCATACACTTCTTCCAGCGTACCCGTTTCTTCACCTACTGCGGTTGCAATAGTGGTAATGCCAACAGGCCCTCCTTTAAATTTTTCAATAATAACCGAAAGTATGCGGTTGTCCATTTCATCCAGTCCATGTTTATCTACATTTAGTGCTTTTAAAGAATGTTCGGTGATTCCCATATCAATTACACCATTACCTATTACCTGTGCAAAATCCCTTACCCTTCGTAATAATCCATTGGCAATACGTGGCGTACCTCGGCTTCTGCGGGATATTTCGCCTGCAGCATCGCTGGTAATTTTTATTCCTAATATTTTTGCTGACCTGAGAATAATATTTTTTAGCGTAACTGCATCATAATATTCAAGTCTTGATTTTATACCAAACCTCGATAGTAATGGGGCGGTTAATAAACCGCTTCTTGTAGTTGCGCCAATTAGTGTAAATGGATTAAGATTTAGTTGTACGCTTCGTGCATTGGGGCCGCTGTCGATCATGATATCTATCCTGTAATCTTCCATTGCGGCATATAAATATTCTTCAACAACATTACTCAAACGATGTATCTCATCAATGAATAAAACATCATTAGCTTCCAGGTTCGTTAGTAAACCCGCAAGATCACCCGGCTTTTCAATAACCGGTCCGCTGGTTTCTTTAATATTTACCCCTAATTCATTGGCAACTATCCTGCTTAAAGTGGTTTTTCCTAAGCCTGGTGGCCCATGAAATAAAATATGGTCCAATGCTTCGCCACGCATTTTAGCGGCCTTAATAAAAATGGTAATGTTTTCAATGATCTGCGACTGGCCCGAGAAATCATTAATAACTGATGGCCTGATCGTATTTTCAAATTCCCTGTCGGCAGGATTTAAAAATTCGGCATCAGTATTTAAATTGGGGTTAGCCATTAACTATTATTTATCAATCCGATAGCTATCGGGTTTGTAAAACTAATCATAAATCACTAAAAACTATTTTATATGAAAGCACTTGTAAAACAGCCAAAGGAACTGCCAATACTAAATAACCTCTCACACCATCATTTCACCATTAATCAAAACCAGCCTTAATTTCATTATATTGGGCAATAACTTTGTTTTTATGCGTAAAATAAATATAAGATATTGGTTTTGCCAGTTATTAGGTTGGGGGGGATGGGGATTGTTAAATATATTTTTAGCCTACCAGTTTGCCAGTGATGTTTATTTAACCACTGATGAGAAAAAGAATATATTCTTTTCGGTTATGGCTATAGAATTTATCTGGAGTATTCTTGCCACACATTTACTGAGGCTGGTTTTAATACGATTGAACTGGATGAAATTTTCAATAGGCAGGGTAGTTTTGATGTTTGTGATCAGTGTGGGTACCACCGGGATAATACAATATTATGGCGCAAAAGAAACTGCTCATTTATCCGGAAAGTCGCTGTATGATTATGTAAATAAAGAACACCTTGCTAAAGCACAAAAAATTGAAAAAGATTCCGGGCTAGCCAATACGGATTATTACCTGAATAAAAAGTTAGCGGCCGGCGATTCTTCAGCATATAAAATATCCTTAAAGATCAAAAAATCTACTGGCTGGCAAAGAGATAAAAAGGGCCAATGGAAATTTGAAGAACCTATAAAAGGACGTGAATTTTGGAATTACTTTTTTACGTTTATCCTGGTTTCGCTTTGGCTGCTCATTTACCTGGTTTGGCATTATATTGAAAAAAACAGGAATAATCAGTTAGACAGGTTAAAGCTGGAAACAACGGTAAAAGAACTGGAGTTGAAAACGATCAAATCGCACATTAATCCTCATTTTATTTTTAATTCATTGAACAGTATACGTGCACTGGTAGACGAAAATCCGCAACGGGCAAGAAGAGCAATTACAGAACTCAGTAATATTCTTCGCAGCAGTATGCACGCCGAAAAATCGGAAACGGTAACACTTGAAAAAGAATTAGACATTGTAAAAGATTACCTGGCGCTGGAGCATATGCGATTTGAAGAACGCCTGAAAGTAAGATTTGATATTGATGAAGATACTTTATCACATCCTGTACCTCCAATGATGTTACAAACGCTTGTAGAAAATGCCATTAAACATGGTATCAGCAAACAGGTAAATGGAGGCGAGGTAATTGTGATTGCCAAATTTAAGGGTGATCACCTGGAATTACTGGTTCAAAATACAGGCCAGCTTTCAACAATAATTAATGGTGATGGCTTTGGAATTAAAAGTACTGTAGACCGTTTAAACCTGATGTACCAGGGGAAGGCCTGGTTTGAAATTAAAAACTTAGGTAGTAATTTAGTAGAATCGAAAGTTACAATGCCGGTAATATTATAAAATATAACACATTAAATTATGCAAAAGGCTATTATAATTGATGATGAAAGATTGGCGAGAAATGAATTAAAAAAAATGTTGCTCGATTTTCCTGAAATTGAAGTTATTGGTGAAGCCGCCAATGCCGATGAGGGGCTCGAAAAAATTGAAAGCCTTTCACCAGATCTTATTTTTTTAGATATACAGATGCCGGGTAAAACAGGTTTTGATATGCTCACCGAGTTAGACAGTGCGCCACATGTTATTTTTACCACTGCCTATGACGAGTATGCGCTGAAAGCTTTTGAAGTAAATGCTTTGGATTATTTAATGAAGCCTGTAGAACCAAAACGCCTGGCCGATGCTTTGCAAAAACTGCAAATGGCAGAAGAAAAAGAAATGGAAGCAACGATGGCCGGTATTACCCGTGGTATATTAACAGAACAGGACCAGGTTTTTGTAAAAGATGGCGAACGTTGCTGGTTTGTGAAACTCGGTGATGTTCGGTTATTTGAAAGCGTTGGTAATTATGCAAAAGTATTTTTTGGAACATATAAACCTTTGATCTTAAAATCGCTAAATTCACTGGAAGAAAGGCTGGATGAAAAAGTTTTCTTTCGTGCAAACCGTAAGCATATTGTAAACCTACGAATGATCGAAAAGATTGAACCATATTTTAACGGAGGCCTTTTACTGGATCTGCGTGGAGGCGAAAAAGTTGAAGTAAGTCGCAGGCAGGCAGTAAAGTTTAAAGAGATGATGAGCCTGTAGTAATTGACAATTAAAAACCCGCCTGCCGGCTGGCAGGTTAATAATTAATAATGAAGAAAATACTGCTAACCCTTACAACAGGCTTTTTAAGCCTGTCTTCTTTTTGTCAGAACATAGATAAGATCATTAACCCTGTTGAAGTGGAGCGGATTGAAAAGATTCTTTCTGCAGATGATATGCAGGGAAGAAAAACATTTACTCCCGGAATTGATAAGGCTGCCGATTTTATTTCAGGCGAATTTGCAAAAAGCAAATTGAAGTTCCTGGATAATAATACATCTTACTTTCAGGAGATCATCATGATCAAATCGAAACCCTTGCAGATATACGGTATGCTGGATGCAGATTCATTAACTATAACTAATGTGGCCGCCAATACTACAAATGCAGAAATCAATATCAATTCGCTGAAAGATTATGAAGTGATAGTGGTCAATAAGAATGATGATTTTTCAAAAAAAGTGTTTCCTGTTTTTGATATCAACAAAAACGTGATAGTACTGGTTGATACTGCACATGCAAAACGTTTTAAAGGTATGCAACGGTTTACCGGCAATGCAAAATTTACATCAGCTGTTTCGCAGATATTTATTTTAACTGCTAATCTTGATCCTGCTACAATAGATCTTCATATAAAAAATCAACAGACAGAACAAAAATTGAAAAATGTAGTGGGTATAATACCTGGTAAAAGTAAAAAGGATGAGTATGTGGTTTTTAGTTGCCATTACGATCATTTAGGTATTGGCAAACCCAATAAAAATCAGGATAGCATCTTTAATGGTGCCAATGATGATGCTGCAGGTGTTTCGGCCGTGATCATGTTATCAAAATATTTCAGCCAGCTAAAAGAAAAAAATGAACGCACCATTATTTTTGTTGCCTTTACCGCCGAAGAAATAGGTGGTTTTGGCAGTCGTTATTTCAGTAAACAATTGAATGCAGATAAAGTGATGGCCATGTTCAATATTGAAATGATCGGCACCGAAAGTAAATGGGGCATTAACAGCGCCTATATTACCGGCTATGAAAAAAGTGATATGGGAAAAATATTACAATCCAACCTTGCCGATTCAAAATTTCATTTTGAACCCGACCCTTATCCAAAACAAAACCTATTCTATCGCAGCGATAATGCCACACTGGCTGCATTAGGTGTACCTGCACATACCATATCTACATCTAAGATGGAAGAGGCCCCCAATAACGAACCCAATTATCATAAAGTAACTGATGAAATAGGTACACTGGACATGAATAATATGGCCGGGATCATTAAAGCGATTGCTATCAGCAGTAAAACTATTGTGAGTGGCAAGGATACGCCAACGAGGGTAGAGAAGGAGAAAGATTAGTTTGAATTTATTTTAAAAAAATAATCAACAGGATTTAAGAAAAATTACGCTTTTACCTGATCAACACTTTTTTTAAACAGTATCCTTTATTATTTCTTAATTTTAGCAGGTAAATTCCCGTGGTAAGATTTCTCAGGTCAAAGAGTTTATTATTATTTGAAGTATTATTATTTGCTTCTTTATAAAAGATCCGTTGCCCAATTGAATTAAACATTTTAAAAGTCAATTTTCTCAATAGATCAGTTCGAAGAGTAAAAATTCCGGCATTAGGATTTAGCTATGCTTGTTTGAGTTTCTCTATATCAAATTTTTTCATTTGCATAAAAGCATACATAACCCTTGGTGCTTTTTCAGGATCATTCATAAGTTCGCCTAAAATAGATGGAACGATCTGCCATGATACTCCAAACCTGTCTTTAAGCCATCCGCATTTGCCTTCTTGCCCGCCTTCGGTAAGTTTATGCCAGTAATTATCTATTTCTTCCTGTGTGTTGCAGTTTACAACAAATGAAACTGCTTCAGTAAATTTGTAGTCCGGACCGCCATTAAGTCCCATAAATTTTTTGCCATTCAATTCAAATATTACAACTATTGGATTCGACGATATTATTTTTGAGTTAGGGAAAACTGAGCAATAAAAATCGGCTGCTTCTTTTGATTGTCCGTCAAACCACAAGCATGGAAATATTGAATTTGTCATTTGCTTTTTAATTTATGTTTCAAAATATTTTCTTCAAGTTTAAATTTTACAATTTTAGTAATTAACTGATCGGGCAGGGGTTTGTTAATTGGAAATTGAATAGCGCCTTTTGAGGTTTTGTAATCTGTTAGCTCGTTTTTGAATGCTCTTATTGGTGAAGATGTAGGATAAAAACCAATATGGTTGTTACAGGCAGCAAAATAAAACAACATCCCATGCTGTTGGTAAGCCGGCATATTGTAACTAATAACTTCAACAGCGCCTGGAGCTGCTTTTTTTATTGTTGCCCGAAGCCTATGCAAAATTTTCTGAATACCAGTCGGAAAACCTGAAATGTATTCGTCAGTATCTTTTGGTTTTATAGTTTTCATTTGTCAAAATATTTTTAATATTTGGCATAATCATGAAATATATTACAACTTAATATCTTCTGGTTTAGTTTCTTTTTCGCCGCCGTAGGTACCCCGTTGATCTGTTTCAAATTTAAACCATTTTCCTATTCCGAACGCCCCCGTCTGGTTTTCTCACAGAGTCCTGCGG
>JAYVUE010000236.1:0-2283 GCA_043788195.1 Chitinophagaceae bacterium | reverse complement strand
ACTTCCTCTTCTTTATTGCTGTTCTTTACGCCATCAGTCATCATTGTATTACAAAAAGGGCAGGCGGCAGCAATAATGTTGGCGCCGGTATCAAGGGCTTCATTGGTTCTTTCAAAATTGATCCTGGTATCTCCTTTTTCTTCTTCTTTAAACATCTGTGCACCACCTGCACCACAACATAATCCATTGCTGCGGCACCGTTTCATTTCTACCAGTTCTATATCCAACGCTTCCAAAACCCTGCGGGGTGCTTCATAAATATTATTGGCCCTGCCAAGGTAACAACTATCATGATAGGTAATCTTTTTTCCTTTAAAGGTACCGCCTTCGATCATTTTAATTTTTCCCTCATCGATCAGTTGTTGCAAAAAACTGGCATGGTGGATCACTTCATAATGACCACCCAACTCGGGATATTCATTTTTTAAAGTATTAAAACAATGAGGACAGGCAGTCACAATTTTTTTAATTCCATACCCATTCAACAATTGTATATTCTGATAAGCCATCATCTGAAACATAAATTCATTACCTGCACGCCGGGCCGGATCTCCGGTACACATTTCTTCTTTTCCAAGGATAGCATATTTTATACCAACCTTATTTAAGATTGTAACAAAAGCTTTAGTTATCTTTTGTGCACGCTGATCAAAACTTCCTGCGCATCCCACCCAAAAAAGTATTTCGGGAGTTTGACCAAGGGCCAACTGCTCACTCATTATTGGTATAGCCATATAAAAGATTGGTTTAGCAAATGTAATTAATTGCTGTTTGCAGATTTGAGTTTATTTTTGAAAATTAAATTTTATTGTTGAAAAAACTCTTTCATAAAATAACCCATTGGGAAGCATGGCCATTTAAACTGTTGTATGCACCTATAGCACCAGTTTGGGTTTGGTACATGCTAAGGTCAGGGTCTGTTTGGTTTTTTACGCCAAGTAATCCAAAGATCACTTTTGGAGGATTGGATGGGGAACCTAAAAAAGAATTGTATGACTTGTTGCCTGTTGAACTTTATCCTACTACTTTTAATGCTTTGCCACAACAGGATTTTGAAACTGTTAAGGATGATCTCGCAAAAAGCGGTATCGGGTACCCGCTGATAGTAAAACCAGAAATAGGCGCACAGGGCATATTGTTCCGTAAAATTGATGATGAAGAAGCATTAAGAAAATACCATAGCAGGGTTCCTGTTGAATATATTATACAACGAATGATTCATTATCCCATGGAAGTAAGCGTTTTTCATATCCGTTACCCATGGGAATCAAAAGGATTTGTTACAGGCTTTTTACATAAGATACCGCTACAGGTAACGGGTGACGGTATACACACACTTGAGCAATTGGTGCAACAACACCCGAAAGGCGGCAAAAGAACAGGAGAGATGCACAGTAAACATAAAGATCGCTGGAATGAAATTATACCTGCCGGCGAAAAATATATGCTTAGTTATGCGGCTAACCATAACCGTGGAGCTCATTTTGTTGACCTGAAAGAACATATTGATGAAAAACTGGTTGTTATTTTTGACAGGATCAGTAAACACGTCAATGATTTTTATTACGGACGTTATGATATAATGTGTACAAATGTGGAAGATCTGAAGAACGGCAAAAATTTCACCATCCTGGAATATAACGGGTGCGGTGCTGAGCCCAATCATTTTTATGATACCGGTTATACTTTGCTGGGTGCCTATAAAGAAATTTTAAAACATTGGAGGGCATTGTACATCATTTGCAGGTATAACCGTAAGCATGGTGTTAAAGCCTGGCCTTATCAGAAAGGAAGAAAATTTCTGAAGCAGACTAACGAGCATTTCAGTATGATGAGAGCTGCGGATGCAAGAATGGAGTAAATAAGATCAAAATGATTCGCCGTGGGTTTTATTTATAATTTTTCGTGCAAGCGCAGGAAATTTCTTCATCACTGCAATAAACAGATTGGTGAGCCATTCTTTACCAAATAATTTTTGTAAGCGCCTTCCTGTAAGTAATCTTTTTTTAAAATGTTTATTCCATTCATTTGTATATGATGTTTCCAAAGCTGACCTGCTTATTTTTCTTTGTAAAAATTGTTTGATAAAAGGTGTTGCTATCCTGGCAGCGTGTAATGCCATACTCATTCCATTGCCGCATAGCGGAGTTATCATGCCCGCTGCATCACCTAATAATAAGATGTTATTCTCTACCTGTGTTTTTTTTGTAAAAGATATTTGTGAAATGGTGATCGGGTGATCAAAAAGCATTTCACAATTCGTAAAAATATTTTGAAGGTGAG
>JAYVUE010000235.1:0-14237 GCA_043788195.1 Chitinophagaceae bacterium | reverse complement strand
AAATTCTAAATTAATATTTGCGCTAACATTACCTTGATAATCAAATGATTATTTGCTGCTGTTTCCAAACTTTCAAAGATCTTTTTGGCTTTACTTTTTGTCCCTTTTTTAATTGGGAGTGCAAAGGTAAGGGCCTTTATCATTTCACCCAAATTTATCTTTCAATTTTTGAAAAATAATTTGAGGATTTGAGTGTGTTTTTTTGTAGAACTTGCTCTTTTTTCAAAAGCGGACGGCAAAGATAAGGGCGGATCAATTGATACCAAAATAAATCTGCTAAATAGTTATCAACAAAACTGAAAAAATACGTTGGCTTAGGGCTTACATCGTTTGCAGTAGTACCTTACGGGCTGCACATTTTTTTTTCTTTATTTTTCATTTACATTTTTATTTTGCCAAATAGTATTGAAATAAAATTGATTTCATTCAAATTGAACTGAAATTAAAAATAAACCCAATGAGGGAACAGAAAAATTTGCTTTTGAAGCATCTTTTGATTCAATCACCTCTTTAAATCTCTGCAGAGATAGTTCCCCCCTTCCAACCCTAAGCATTGTACCTACAAGGCCTTTTACCATTCCCCTAAGAAAACGATTGGATTTTACCGTATACACCAGTCCATCTTTTTGCTGTTCCCACTCACTTTGCATAATGGAGCAAATAAATGATTTTACCTGTGTGTTGCGCTTTGAAAAACTAGTAAAATCTGAATGACACATTAATTCCTTTGCTGCCAAATTCATCTTTTCTATATCCAGTGTATAAGGAAAATAATAAGACCTGTCCTGTATAAACGGATCTTTCTTATGATAGATATAATACCTGTACTCTCTGGCAATGGCATCAAACCGACAATGAGCATCTGCGTTTACTTCTCTGATCCCTTTGATAACTATATCGTTGGGAAGAATGGAGTTTAACTGATATACCGCATCAATAATGACTTCACTTGAATCAAAATGAAAAAAATTCTGTAAGGCATGTACTCCGGCATCAGTACGTGAAGACCCTGTCAAGTCAAATGCTGACCTGTAAAATATTTTTAACGCTTTTTCAATTTCAGCCTGAACAGAATTAGCATTTTGTTGTACCTGAAATCCAGAATAGGCTGTGCCTTTATATGCAACTTCTATAAAATAACGTGGCATGATACCTGATTGGCTTTATTTTTAACGTATCATTGCTCTGAACCGCTTAATAAAATACTCATCATTTAACTCTGATTCAAGAGAAGCAAAATTTTCCAGGTCAGCTGTAAAATAGTAAGCATCATCAAAAAGTTTATACTTGCCTTCATCTGTGGTAAATAACAAGCTCAAACGTTGTATCTGCCGGGTACTAAAGCATTTTTTTACAAAGATCTTATGCGCCATTGATAACATTTCGCTTTCCTTTTTACTTTTACTCATTTTTATGCGGAGGCCAAGGTATTCATCATCATCAACAAAATTTTTACAGGCAACATTCATTCTTTTAAAATAGGGATTATCGTTAGTAACATTAGTCTCTCCCAGTTTTCCAGTTGTACCCAGATCGTCTGGTTTTTTTTCCTTGCTAACTATTTCAACAGGAGGTACTAAAATGCTATCTGCTTTTACAATTACTGTCTGCTTTATTGTGGTTTCCACTTTAGATTCCGACAAAAGGTTTACTGGTTTTGTGATTATTGAAGAGTCTTTTACTGCTATATCAATTTTAGTTTCTGCTTTTACAATTGTATCAACAGGTATCATATCTACTTTCTTATCAGTAAATACATAAGAAATTGTATCAATTTTTAGAACCGGTTCTTTTTTATCAATTTTTGCTATTTCTGTTTGGGGGTCCCTGATCTTCTTTTTAGTTCTTTTATTTACTACAGTAAGTTTTATAGAATCTGCGATCATAACATCTGCTTTACTTTTAGCTTGAATGTTAATAGTAGAATCTATGTTAACCGATAATTCTTTGGTATCATTTTTTGCTATTTCTGTTTTGGTTTCACTTATCTTCTTTTTAATTTTTTTATTTTCTGCAGTAAATTTTATAGCATCTCCGCTTGCAATTAATTCTTTTATATCTGTTTTTGTTATTGCTACTTTAGGTTCCTTGGTTTTCTTCTTTTGTTTTTTATTTTCCGACCTTGTCATTGCAGGATCTGATATAACATTATCTGTTTTATTTTCGCCCTGAACAGCACTAGAAGTTTCATTTATTACAGGTAAAATTGTATTATTTAAATTCACTAATGTATCCATCTTAATTTTTTCCTCATTATTTTCAGGAGGTTTAGAAACGATTATTGTACTGCTGGGAATTGGTACAACTGACAGGAGCGTATCTTCAATTTGCTTTTCGGATTTACCTGTTGTGACAGAGTTATCAGCCGGTATAATAACGTTTATAGTATCCATTTTCCCTTTTACCAAATCAACATATACAATATTCACACTATCTTTATTTTGGTTATCAGATAATTTTTTTATTTGGTTCTTATTATTAGTTACCCCTGGTTTAGTTCTGCTTTTAACAGGTTTCATTGCCCTTTTTACTTTTCCACTTTGTTCAGGTTTCTTTTTATCAGGTTTTATTTCTGGCGTAGGGTTTTCTTTTACTTCTTCGGTAATTTTAATACCCGGGTCATTTACTACATTTGATAATACATTGGCAAAAGCATCTTCTTTATTTTGCTTAACCATACTACTATCTGATTTATTCTTTTCACCAGACATGACAACGTCCATTGACTGAAAATTGAACAATCCCCAACCTTTTTCACCAAAATTTTTAAGAATATACCCTGCGTCAGCTAGCTTAATTATACATGTGATATTTTGTTCGGGCCATTCATTTTTGGGGAAACCAATCGATAAATCATATGACCCATCAATTAATTTAGGAATAATAAGATAGCCAGAAACTGAAGAACTCAGGATCTTATTGTTGAGTTTAACATAAAATGCCTGCTGATTATCTGATTGAATATAAATAAAGTGATTTTGCTGGGCAACAATTTGGATGGAAAAAAAACAAAAAACGGTTGCCAGTAAATATTTCATGCTGTAATAAATCTTTAACAACAAAGCTAATTAAATTCATGCATTTACCACTTATAAAAAAATTAGCTTTCATTTAACCTCACTGCATTTACTTTTGCTATCTAAATTTTAAACATGAAAAAAATTCTCTTTATGCTTGCCACAATAGCAAGCCCGCTTTTTATGATGGCCCAATCTGATCCCGAAACAAAAGATACTTCCTGGAAAAAGATCTATCGTGAATCAAGTCCCCGGATCAATGACCTAGTACATACTAAACTGGATGTTAGGTTTGATTATGATAAGTCGTGGATGTATGGAAAAGAATGGCTTACATTAAAGCCACATTTTTATGCAACTGACTCATTAACCCTTGATGCAAAAGGAATGGAAATAAAAGAAATTGCCATGATGACCGGAACTACAATGAAATCATTGAAATATAAATATGATGGCTGGCAACTAAAAATAATACTGGATAAAAATTATAAAGGCGGAGAGAATTACACTATATATATTGACTATACCAGTAAACCCAACGACTTAAAAGTAAAAGGAAGTGCAGCTATTAGTGATGCAAAAGGATTGTATTTTATTAATCCAAAAGGAGAAGATAAAGATAAACCCACCCAGATCTGGACGCAGGGTGAAACCGAAGCCAATAGTGTATGGATGCCCACCATTGATAAACCCAATCAAAAAACTACTGATGAAATTTATATGACCGTTCCTGCAAAATATGTAACACTAAGTAACGGTTTATTGATCAGTCAAAAGAAAAATGCAGATGGCACCCGTACAGATTATTGGAAAATGGACCTGCCCCATGCCCCTTATTTATTTTTTATGGGGATAGGTGATTTTACAATTATCAAAGACAGCTATAAAGGAAAAGAAGTGAGCTATTATGTAGAGAAAGATCAGGCGCCCTATGCCCGCGGCGTATTTGGATTAACCCCTGAAATGATAAAATTTTATGCTGATAAATTGGGTGTTGATTATGCATGGCCCAAATATTCACAGATTGTAGGAAGGGATTATGTAAGTGGAGCTATGGAAAATACGTCGGCTACCCTGCACCAGGAACAGGCTTATCAAAATGCAAGACAATTAACAGACGGCAATGGATGGGAAACTGTTATCTGTCATGAATTATTTCACCAATGGTTTGGCGACCTTGTGACCTGCGAAAGCTGGAGCAATATTACCGTTAATGAATCAATGGCAGATTATAGTCAGACACTTTGGATGGAATATAAACATGGTAAAGATGCAGGGGATGCAGAGAATCTGCAAGGCCTTCAAAATTATCTTTCAAGTCCTAATGACAGCAAAAAAGACCTGGTTCGTTTTAAGTATGCAGATAAAGAAGATGTATTTGACCTTGTAAGCTATCAGAAAGGTGGCAGGGTGCATCATATGCTGCGTAATTATGTTGGTGACGATGCCTACTTTAAATCATTGAACAATTATTTAACTACCAATAAATTTAAGCCCGGCGAATCAGGCCAAATGCGTTTAGCATTTGAAGAGGTTACCGGAAAGGATATGAACTGGTATTGGAACCAATGGTTTTATGGAAGCGGCCATCCTATCGTTAAGATAGATTACAACTATGATGATGCCAATGGAAAAGCAATGGTGATCATTGAACAAACTCAAAAAACAGACAAGGTCTTTAAACTTCCATTGGCTATAGATGTTTATACTGGTGGCAATAAAAAACGTTATAATATTTGGGTAGAAAATAAAATTGACACATTTACATTTAGCTACTCACAAAAACCTGAACTGATAAATGTTGATGGAGATAAAGTAATGTTATGGGCAAAAACCGATAATAAAACTACTGAAAATTATATCTACCAATATAGCAATGCCCCACTTTATGTAGACAGAAAAGAAGCATTGGACTATTTTGCAAAAAAAGGAATGAAAGAACTGGCAATGGGATTAAAAGATAAATATGCGCCATTGAGAAAAAGCACTATTGACAAACTGGTAAAATCGAAGTTTGCAAAAGATGCTGATGTGATCAGTTCGATCGAAACTATTGCCAATACAGAAAAAGATAAAAAGACAAAATCGGCGGCGCTTGATTTTTTAGCAGCTACAAAGGATGCGAAATACCTGTCCTTATTCCAAAAAAATGTTAATGATTCTTCTTATACAGTAGCAGGTTCAGCATTGCAGGGCCTTGCGGCGCTTGATCCGGCAAATGCCTACACACTGGCTAAAAAATACAGCACTGATGCTAAAGGTGATCTTGGACAAGTAGTAAGTGATATCATTATCAGCAGTGGTACTGAAGCTGACTTTGATATTATTGTTGACCGTTATAACAAAGCCCCCTTGAGCCAGGAAAAACTTAGCGCTACAAAAACATTCTGTACTTACCTTGAAAAAGTAAACAGTGTAGCCAATGTAAAGAAAGGAATTGACGCTATATTAAGATTCAGGAAGGCAATACCTGAACAATTTAAAAACTTTACCGAACCGAGTCTTAAAGCCGGATTGGAGAAATTAAGTAAAGCAAAGGGCGGAGAAATTGCTGATTATATTACTAATGGAATGAAATAAGACTTTACAAATTTTGCCAAAGTTTTAAAACTTTGGTAAAGTTGTTTTAAAGTAAAGATCCCGGCATTTTAAATGCCGGGATCTTTTTATATTTAAATTTATTTTACCAACTTCCGCTTGCACCTCCTCCACCAAAGCTTCCTCCGCCGAATCCTCCAAAACCACCAGAACTTCCACCACCACTTGAACCACCTCCGCCACCTATAAGCATATTACCAATTGTCCATGCTGCAAACCCACGGCGACTCATAAACGAACCTCCGCCACCCTTGCGGCCGCCAAATGCCAAAGCTAAAATGATAATAAAAATAATAAAAATGATCCTTCCTAAAGATGTACCACTTTTTCGATGTCTTGCCGGCACTGTATACTCTCCCTTAACTGCCTGCATAATAGCGTCAGTACCTTCATCAATACCCCGATAATAATCTTCGCCTTTAAATTTCGGAACAATGATATCATCAATGATATGCTTGGAGGTAATATCCGGTAAAGCACCTTCTACTCCGTATCCTGTTGCAATATTTAATTTATGATCATCTTTTGCAATCAGTAAAACCACGCCATTACTAAACTCTTTTCCCCCAACTCCCCATGCCCTTCCTAATTTTACATTAAAATCTGATATATCATTTCCATTTAGTGTTGGAATAATAACAACGGCTATTTGAGTTGAAGTGCTGTCATTAAAAGCTACCAGTTTATGTTCCAACGCCTGCTGCTGATCAGCAGTTAGTGTTCCGCTGAAATCATTGACCAGCTGTTGTTTGCTTGGTTTTTGTTTCAGTAAGGTTTCCGGTTCAAATTTATTTTGAGAAAACCCAACAACAGTTGTCAGCAACAAAAAGAATATAGAAAATAATTTTTTCATTATTTGTTTAAAGAATAACAGTGCTAAAGTAATTGCTAAACTCCAAAAACGATCTCATCAGGTAATTCGTTTTTATCCTCTGTTCTCACATAAGGAAATTTTTCTTTTAATGTTTCTCCAACCTGCCGGATGCATTTAACCATGCCCTCGCAAATATCATCCCCATCAAACAGGCTGATCATATTTTTCACTGCATCACTCCAGTATTCGGCGCCGGTGGCTTTATAGATCCCTTCATCTCCAAACAGTGCCAATTCCTTATGTTTAGTTGCTATATATAAAAGCACCCCGTTGCGGTGTTCTGTTTTTTCCATTTTCAATTTAAAAAATATTTTCGCTGCCCTGTCCACAGGATCTACAAAAGGGTTCTTGCTTTCAACATAAACCCTGATCTCACCACTGGTTTGCTGCTCCATCGAACGTATAGCAGCAACGATCCGCTCTTTCTGTATGGCAGAAAAAAATTCTTTCTTTTTAAACAATGAAAACATAATAAATACGGGCTGATTTATTTGATGTCGAATTTAATATCAGGTGCTTTTTCAGTACCTACATCTGCTTTATAAAATGACTTTTCCTTGAAGCCAAACATTCCTGCCAGTAAACTTTTAGGGAACCGCTTAACTGTCAGGTTATATCCTTCCACTGATTTATTATAATCCTGCCGGGCTACGTTGATACGATTTTCTGTACCTTCTATTTGCGTTTGAAAATCCTGGAAAGATTTGGTGGTCTTCAGATCAGGGTAGGCTTCGGCAATGGCCATCAGCTTGCTGAACGAACCCTGTAACTGCGTTTGTGCATTCTGGTAAGCTTCCAGCGATTTAGGATCGTTGATATCTACCTGGATAGAAGTTGCTTTTGCCCTGGCTTCAATAACTGCTTTCAAAGTTGATTTTTCGAAATTTGCAGAACCTTCAATGGTTTTGATAACACTGCTGTACAGATCGGTTCTTCTTTGATAATTTGTTTCCACATTAGCCCATACTTTTTTCACATCCTGATCGGCTGTAACCAAACCATTATAACCGTTACAACCCCAAAAACCGAGAATAAGTAATACTCCCAGTGCAGCTAATAAACCTTTACTTTTCATAATTGTATTTTTTAATTGTTTTGATGCTAAAATTAATGTTCTTTTTCAATTCAAAGGATTAATTCTATACCCACGGTAAAAGTAACCCACCACCTCCATTAAATCTGCCCCATAAAGGGAAGACTTTAACACTCTTTTATTCAGTTATAGCAGCTATTCCCGGTAGTGTTTTTCCTTCAAAATATTCCAGCATGGCACCACCACCGGTTGAAACATAACTTACTTTATCAGCCAGGCCAAACTGGTTTACTGCAGCAACACTATCTCCTCCGCCAACCAGGCTAAAAGCCCCATTAGCTGTAGATGCTGCAACTGCCAAAGCAATCGATTTTGTTCCCTGCTGAAATTTTTCCATTTCAAAAACCCCCATCGGTCCATTCCATAAAATGGTTTTGCTGTTCATAATTATTTCGGTAAAACCAGCAATTGCTTTTTTACCGATATCAAGGCCCATCCATCCTGTTTCAATGTGATCATTATCTACTTCTTTGGTATTAGCATCGGCTGCAAATTTATCGGCCACAATACTATCAGCAGGTAAACAAATATTTACATTTTTTGTAGCGGCCTTAGATAAGATATCATTGGCCAGATTTAATTTATCCATTTCGCAAAGGCTGCTGCCTACTTCATTGCCCTGTGCTTTTAAGAAAGTATATGCCATACCACCACCAATGATTATATTATTTGCCCGTTCCAATAAATTTTCAATGATCATGATCTTGTCGGATACTTTAGCTCCGCCAATGATTGCTGTGAATGGTTTTTCTGCATTATGCAGTACTTTCTCTGCACTTAATACTTCACATTCCATTAATAACCCAAACATTTTTTTATCCTTTGGAAAGAATTTTGCAATTACAGCCGTAGATGCATGTGCCCGGTGTGCAGTGCCAAATGCATCATTCACATAAACATCACCCAGCTTACTGAGTTTTTCAGCGAAGGCCTCATCACCCGCTTCTTCTTCTTTGTGAAAACGAAGATTTTCCAATAACAATACTTCTCCGGCCCTTAGCATTGATGCAGTCATGTGAGCCTGTTCACCAATACAATCATTGGCAAAAAATACATGGACTACAGATGAGGCTGATTGATTTGATTGCGCTGATTGGGGAGCATTCAGCAACTGGTACAAATGTTTTACCAGGTGTTGTAATGAAAATTTATCCTCGGGTCCGCCTTTTGGCCTACCCAGGTGGCTCATTAAAATAACACTGCCTCCATCGGCCAGTACTTTTTTTATGGTAGTAATGGTGGCCGTCATTCTTGTATCATCAGTGATTTTGAAATTTTCATCCAATGGCACATTAAAATCAACACGGATGAGGGCTTTTTGTCCTTTAAAATTGTGATCTGAAAACTTTGACATAATATATATAATTTAAAAAATAACCGCAAAGACGCCAAGTCGCAAAGTAACGCAAAGAAAAAAATATTTACTCTTAGCGAACCTTCGTGTCTTGGCGTCTTTGCGGTAAATTTTTATTTTATCAAACCGGCAAAATGATGAACCGTACGCACCAATTGCGATACATAACTCATTTCATTATCGTACCAGCTAACGGTCTTCACTAGTTGTTTATCGCCAATGGTTTGAACCTTCGTTTGCGTAGCATCAAACAAAGAACCAAAGGAAATACCTATCACATCACTGCTTACGATCTCATCTTCATTATAACCAAAACTCTCATTGCTGGCAGCTTTCATTGCGGCATTTACCTGGTCTGCAGTAACCGTTTTTTCTAAAATAGAATACAATTCAGTAACCGAGCCGGTGATAACAGGAACCCTTTGTGCACCGCCGTCTAATTTTCCTTTCAACTCAGGTAATACTAAACCAATGGCTTTTGCAGCTCCTGTTGAGTTAGGAACAATATTAGCAGCGGCAGCCCGCGCCCTTCTCAGATCTCCTTTTGGATGAGGTGCATCCAATGTATTCTGATCGTTCGTGTAGGCATGAATGGTACTCATGATACCGGTAATAATTCCAAAACTATCATTTAATGTTTTTGCCATTGGAGCCAGGCAGTTGGTTGTACAGCTGGCACAACTGATAATGGTTTCGCTGCCATCCAGAATAGAATGGTTCACATTAAAAACCACCGTTTTCAGATCGCCTGTTGCAGGAGCTGAGATCACCACTCTTTTTGCACCAGCACTTAAATGTGCTTCGGCCTTTGCTTTATCAGTAAAAAACCCGGTGCTTTCAATAACCACATCCACATCATGAGTTCCCCATGGGATCTGTGCAGGATCTTTTTGTGCATACACTTTTACTTCGTGTCCGTTTACTACGATCGCATTTTCAGTTGAAGTTACTTGCTGGCCAAAACGTCCCTGTGCACTATCATATTTTAATAAATGAGCTAAAACTGCAGGACTTGTCAGGTCGTTGATAGCAACTACTTCAATTCCATCCATGTTAAAGATCTGACGAAAAACCAAACGGCCGATTCGGCCAAAACCATTAATGGCAACTTTTACTGTACTCATGTTATTAAAAATTAAAAATTAAGAATTTGAGGTGCAAAAGTACATTTTGTGCGACATATAGAAAGGGGAATTTTTATTTGTATCATTTAAATTATTTGGCTGAAAAACTGTCACACGTTATCTTTGCCGCCCGTTTCGAAACGAAACATTCTGGCGGGCCGTTCTCTTTAACAACAATGCCGCGTTGGTCAAGGGGTTAAGACGCCTCCCTTTCACGGAGGAATCACGGGTTCGAATCCCGTACGTGGTACTCGAAGCCTTTCTATTTTGAAAGGCTTTTTTCGTTCAAATACTTTTCAGAACGGCGTAACAAGCGAATCCACTATCTTTTAGGTTGTCCAATTTTTTCCAGTTTTTTTCATTGCTTTTCAATAATTGTTTGCGTTCAAATTGCGTCAATTCTTGCAACCTTGAACAAGCCCCCATAAAATCTTCACACTTGTTGCACTCAATGCATCATTTGCAACCATGCAACAAAAATAATTTGATATTTTTTTAATTATAATAATTCAGCATCGACAGGCATTTCAGAAAGAAAAAGTAAAAATAGTCTTATATCAAGCCTTTCAAGAAACGGTCACTTGCATCTATGAATTTTTCTTGGTTGATTTGCCTCAGATTGATAAAAATTGACACAATATGAAAATTAACATGAACAACGGTATAACTGTAGACTTGAGTTACACCGCAAAAAAAGAAAAAAAAGATAGCTCAATGTATTGCATATATATTTCATTCCAACCCTATCAACATGGAGTTAGGCAATTACGGCCTTATATCTTCAGCACTGGGATATCTGTAAAAACAGGTGATTGGTCAAAAGATAAAATTGTTGCGAGAGGTGCGATTGCAAATCAAAAAAACGAACGCCTATTTGAATATTTTTCTAAAGCCAAACAACTATTAGACAAACTTAGTACTGTAAATTATAAGACGTGCAATGAAATATTATACGAGATTAAAGAGAATGCTAAACAGCATGTTGTTGGTAAAGCAGCTAAGCACAAACACCAAATGATTATTAGTAGACTGAATGAATATACCTATGAGAAAATTATGGACAGTTTGTTAATTGAAAGGAATTTGGCGATTTCGAGATGTCGTGGTTATAGGCGTAGTTACGAATTACTAAATCAATATTTTGAGGGAAATCTGCCTCATATCAATTTAATAAGCGACAATGATTTAACAAACTTCAAAAGATGGTTTTTAAAACAGCATACGGGTTCTGAGAATACTGCTACTGACTATTTGAGCAAGGTAGCTGCTGTCTTCAAATACGCATTAGAATCAAAAATCTTAACTGCCAATCCTTTACCGCCTAGGTTTAGAGGTTCGTGGCATGAAAGTGAAAGGCCCGTAATAACCGAAACTGAATGTCTGGCTATTATCAAACTTGATGATGACAGCTTATCAAAAACAGACCAAATAGCTAAGTATTGTTTATTGGTTCAAATCTTAACTGGTATGGGGTATGGTGATATGGAGAATCTAAGTTATGATAACATCAAATTTGACAAGGAAGAACAGCGTGGGTATATCGAAAAGGAAAGAAATAAAACAGGAGTTTATTTTAAGGTGTTCTCAACTTCCAATGCACAACAAATGATTGACAAATTAATTGAATTAACTGGCGATGAGAAAAAGCCATTTAATTTACCAACCTTAGATTACACCAACAGAAGATATAAAGAAATTGCAAAGATGGCTGACATCAATATCAACGTAAGCAGTTACACATTTAGACATTCTTATTCAGTTATTTTTCTAGAAAACGATGGGAGAATCGAAGACTTAGCGAAGCATTTAGGGCATAAAGATTTAAGAACAACACAGATATATGGTAAGGTGAGTAATCGCCGACTAGCACAAAAATCTAGAGAGTTGGAAAGTAAAAGCCCCATACATCAAATTCACCCAACACAAAAAAATTTAATTGCGGTATAAATTCGGGATTTACCACCCCATCGAAGCATAGCTTCATAACATCAGAATAAATAAAAAGAAAATGACAAACAAAGAGTGGCTAACGGTAGCCGAAGCATTAAATCTTCTTAAGATTAACAGCCGTACTACATTGAATAAACACTTATTAAAATTCAATGTTCGTAAATCAAAGCCTATGGGCAAGGTTTACATCAGCACACCAGACTTAATAGCAACAATAGAATTACATGCTATTAAAATGGGTGTCTAGGTGTTGCATACTTGAGGTATTAATGGGAGTTGGTAACAACTCCCAAATACTTCTTTAAAAAAGCCTAAGTCCCACAGTTTATATAAAGGTTCACTTCATTACCTTTTTGGGCAAATAATAACAGAAAATAAAAACAAATTAAAAATGATAAACAAAAAAATAACATCAATGCAAAAGATTGACTCAAATAAATGGACAAACTCAAATTATATTCACCACAGAAGGATATAATATCACCTAGCATACTGGATAATGATTTCGTAAACACAAGAAATTACAGCAATCCTATAAAACACTATTACAAAGCCTCATTCAAAAACAATAACTTGATAATAGATATTACAAGTTGCGGAACAAACATTTTGGTCAATCCAACTATTTATTTGAAGGGCAACAACATCGTGCAAATTTCAAAAGATGAAATGGTAGATTTTATCGAGAAATTTGAAGATGAATTAAAAATTGACAGCAATTCATTAAGATTAACGGGCTTTGATTTTAACCAAAATATTTACACAAATTTCCCGCCAAAGGCTTATCTAAATTTATTTAGATTTTTGCCGAAATATGGGAAGAAAATTCATAAGTCCAAATCAGGTATAACATTCGAGAATGATTGTAAATCATTAGTGATTTATGATAAGAAAAAAGAAATGGACAAGAAGAAAATAATAACACCAGCAATTTATCAAGACAAGAATATTCTACGTATAGAGTTATGTGTAAATGAGAAAATGAAGCAAACAAATAATTTAAAATTCATCAATACAATGAAAGATATTACAACACCAGATAACTATAATAAAATAGTAAACGAATGGCAGGGAACATTCGCCAAAATCAATAAACAGCAAACCTTTATTAAAATGGGAGATTTAATATCATCACCAAAGATGGATATTCAAGATGAGGCTATCTTAAATTATATTAATGAAATAACAATGGAAGGTTATTTCAATAACATTGATTCAAGAATTGAGTTGGGTTGCCTAACACCTAAGCAAGCAAGAACGAGAAAAGAAAAAGCGTTAGCGATATGGAGTGAATTTATATCTCAGCCAGAGAATTCAAAGTTTGACTTATTGAGTGAGATTAATGAAAAAGTCAACCAAACTGCCAACAAATTAATAGAGGGTGGGGGGGGCGATCTTCCACCCTTTAATTAAACACTTTGTCACCCGCCTTATATATTGAAAAAATGGCTTCGATAAATGTACCTGTCATGGTGTGTAAAAAAAATTTCAAGTAACCTAGGGACTATTATTATGTACCCTTTTGCACCCATTAGAGCAAGTTTTTGCTAATAAGCCTAATTCTTAAAATGGCGATTTTACCATCTTTTTTCCAGAAAGTATGATGAGCCTCGCAAACACAATAATATTTTTTAAAAATAATTTAAAATGACACTAGATGACATAAACGCTCAAATTCAAATCAAACAAACACAGTTGAGAGTTGAGAGAGATAGTAACAATAGACAAGAACTTAATAAGGAATTAAAAGTTTTACAATTGCAAAAAGAAATCGAAACAATTAGACTAAAGATAGCTCAATTATCCTGATAAAAGGTTGCCGCTTTGGGCAATCTTTTTGACTAATTACAAGAAATTTTCTGGTATAAAATCTTTAGGGCTGCATTCAAATATTTTCGCCAGTTCATTAATATGATTAAGATTATACTTCGCTCTATACTTAGGGTTCTCAACGTCACCAATAAATCCAATTGACAAATCTAATTGGTCGGCTAAGTCTTTTTGTGAATACCCTTTTTCAATTCTTTTTTGTCGGACGATATCAATTACGTATTGCTCTATTGGCGTATGTAGAGGCTCTGCCATTCTTAAACGGTTTAACCTACAAAGAATGTTTGTTTGAAAAAACATGCCACACGTACCTGTACGAGTATTATATTTGATAGGCCATTTCATCTTAGCCCTCATTAATCTGAACTGCTAATCAGTATCAATTTATTTATAAAAA
>JAYVUE010000234.1:0-7401 GCA_043788195.1 Chitinophagaceae bacterium | reverse complement strand
ATTTTGAACTCTGCTTCCCATTCTGTTGCATTTTCTTTGCCCCATTTTACATTGGTTGCTGTTGGAAATTTTAGTTCAAATGCTTTTTTAACTGCTGCCGGCGGATCTCCGGCAAATGAGCAGGATGTTAATAACACAATACCCATCATTATAATGAAATGTTTCATTGTTTTATTTTTTTAAATTAATGTAATAGTAAAATACACCTGCAATTTTTAACAGATGTAAAATCAAATAGAATTTTAAAAGATCAAACTACCGGAGGCCGGAATACGTAAGAAGAGAACTCAGAAAAATAAAAACAACCTTTGTAAATAGTGAAGTCTGTTTCTAGAAGAATAGGTTTGCTAATTGAAACCTTTATTTGTTGGGTTACTATTGTTGGCTGTATTGGAGAATGATGAAACTGAACAGGCGAATGTGGTTTTTGCTTATCGCCGTTATTGTGCTTGTCAAATAAGCCATCAATATTTATCAGGTGGTCTGTAATAAAATCAAACAATGTCATATCCTTATCCTCTATTGCTTTGCAATGAGCATACATTTTTGAAAGGCCGGCAATTGCTGAAAAATCTCCTTGTGGTAAACAAAAAGTTCCAAAGCTGTAATAAGCTAAAAATAATATGGTTGTGATGTGTTTCAAAAAAAATTAGCTAAAAGTAAAATTAAGTGTTTAATGTTGTTATAAAATTTAATTAGTTCTTATTGGATTGTTAAAACAAACTTCATTTTATTAGAGGGTATTGGATATAACCCGGATCGGGGTTTTAAAAAATTATGATTTATTTCATTAAATCAATAAACCTGTTTATTAACTAATACTCACTTACAGATCTAAGGTTTCGATATCTCTACCAGCAGATCTGCATTTCCTCCATTACTGGTACACAAATATACCCTGCCGGCCGGCGAAATACAAATGTCCCGCAGACGGCCAAACCTGTTTGCAAAAAAAGTTTGCTGATGAATAATGGTAAGGCCATTAGTACTCAAAGTAAGTACACGCAAACTGGCGTCTTTTAAAGTAAGCATTATTAAACTGTTTTGCCAGGCCGGGATACGGCTATTATTGTAATAGTCCATTCCGCATACAGCAATAGTGTTGCTGCCACTGCTCCAAATGGGTTCTTTTATATTATTGTCTGTACAAAAAGTTATTTCTGCAGGAAGATCACAAGGCCCCATAACATTTGGCCAGCCATAATTACGATTTGGTTCAATGATATTCACTTCATCTTCAATATCGGGACCGTGTTCGCTCGCATACATTATTCCATTATTCACTACCAAGCCTTGCGGATTACGATGCCCAAAACTCCAGATCGGTGAGCCGGCAATTGGATTATCTGCAGGAATACTTCCATCTAAATTAAAACGCAAAACCTTTCCCGAAATTGAAGAAAGACTTTGCGCATTATTTGAAACTGATGCATCACCCGTGGTCATAAATATTTTTGGTGTTGTTTCATTGGTTATCCAAAGCCTTGAACCATTGTGAATACTTGATGCCGGAATATTTTCTATTAGTGTAATAACAGGATGAATACTTTTATTGACGAATTTCATTTGAACCATTTTTTCGTTGTAATTGCCTGCATTCATATAATCATATACAACATAAAATAATCCATTATTTAAAAAATCCGGATGTTGAACCATCCCTAATAAACCACCTTCATTATTGCTTGCTACGTCTTTAATAGAAGAAGTAAAGATCACTGTGCCTGTTTTAGGATCTATTTTACTGATCTTACCTCCTCTTTCCGTCATCCAGATATGATCATCTTTTCCCCAAAGGATTTCCCAAGGATAATTAAGATCGTTCTTAATTAGCCGGATGGTATCCAGTGGCCAGCCATCTACTCCAATAACGGTTGTTTTCTGATTTTTACTATGACAGGAAAATAAAAGAGATAAAAATGCTACCAAAATGAATTTATTCTTTAACATAGCAACTTATTTACAAGAAAGTTACCATTTTTTTGTCAGTTTTTTACCCACTTAAGTTTAAAACTCTTACTCACACCTGCCTAATATTTTCACTTGAAATTATTTAGATCCTTACCAGTAAAAATATCATTTTTATCAAATTAATCAGCTATCCATTATCTGAGGTTATCTTTGCACCATGTTAGCAGAAAAAAATATACGTACACTTAGCCTCATTGAATTAAAAGAATATTTCGAATCTATTGGTGATAAAAAATTCCGTGCCATACAAACTTATGAATGGCTTTGGAAAAAAAATGCTCAAAGTTTTGAGGAGATGAGTAATCTGTCTATTGAATTGAGGGCTAAATTGGCTGAAAATTTTTCCTTCCCTGCAATAACCGTTGATACCAACCAGGTTAGTAGTGATGGCACTGTAAAATCGAGGTTCAAAACCTTTGACGGTCATTTTGTAGAAGGCGTATTAATACCGACAGAAAAACGCCAGACGGCCTGCGTTTCTTCACAGATCGGATGCAGCCTAAGTTGTAAATTTTGCGCTACCGGTTATATGGATCGCAAACGTAACCTTAATTTTGATGAGATCTACGACCAGGTAGCTTTATTGAACCGGCAAAGCGAAAAAATGTATGGCACCAAACTCACCAATATTGTTTTCATGGGCATGGGCGAGCCCCTGCTCAATTATAAAAATGTATTACAGGCCATTGATAAACTAACGGCTGTTGATGGTATGGCCATGAGCCCTAAAAGAATTACGGTATCAACTGCCGGTGTTGCCAAACAGATCAGGCAATTGGGTGATGATAAAGTCAGGTTTAACCTTGCGCTTTCTCTTCATGCGGCCAATGATAAAAAAAGGGATGCCATTATGCCCATCAATGAAAGTAATCATATAGAAGCTCTTATAGAAGCACTGAATTATTTTTATGACCAAACAAAAAATGATATCACCCTGGAATACATCCTTTTTAAAGATGTTAATGATTCAATAGAAGATGCCAATGACCTGATAAAAATCTACAGGCAGATCCCTACACACCTGATTAATGTTATTGAATATAATCCTATTGACAAAGCATCATTTACCAAGCCCGATGAGGATACAACCCAGCGGTTTACCGATCACCTGGCAAAGCACAGGGTAAATGTACGGGTTAGACGTAGCAGGGGAAAGGATATTGATGCAGCCTGCGGGCAATTAGCCAATAAAAAATAAAAAGAATGCCCCCTGAGATCAAGGGATGAATGTAAACTAAACTGCACATAAGAAATTAAGAAACACCGCAATTTTGTTCTGACAGTAGAGCAATTGAAGAAAAATAATGAGATGAAAAGAAGGCAAATGGAAAAATCATCTACCCTATAAAGATACAACACAGCGGTTTACAGATCACCTGGCAAAAAACAGTTTTAATGTCAGGTAGACGTAACAGAGGAAAGGATATTAAAGCAGCCTGCGGACAACATTCTAATAAAAAGTAAATTCTGTAATGTTCACAAAAAAGGGCCGGTGTTTTAAAACATCGGCCTTTTTTAAGAATGTAATCAACCTGCTATTACTATTTGCAGAGAATGCTAAATAATTAATACCCTGTTACTGTTATGCTTTGATTATTTGTGAATGAAAGGCTCAAAGGATTCCAAAACCAAAAACTGGCACCGTTTGTTGTACGTACATTTGAATTACTATAGGCTCTGTAATAACCTATATTATAAGTTAAGCCTCCATTGGGCACAGAAATATTATCAATGGTCTGACTTACCAACCCATAATTAACAATTACCTGTGTCATGGCTAATGTTGGATGGTTATTTATTATTTTCAGAAAAAAATAAGTCGCATCAACATTTAAAGTCCAATCTAAATTACTGCCATTAGATGGATATAATTGTGCAATATTCCATACCATCAATGATCCAATCTGTGTGCCGCTGGTGGTTTTTCCTGATGTTGATGCATTACCTGAAGCACTGGCACCAGGGGTACCCGTAAATACGGCAGAACCACCAGCTGCAATAGTTTTTGCTTCACCATTTAAGGTAATATTCATCGTAGTAAAAGTGGGATTGTAAACAGTGATGGTACTTTTGGGCGTAGGCGCAATAATAGCAGCTACTTCCTTTGTGCATTGGGTTAATGATACACTGATTAACAGTAATAATGCTGTTCTTAAAAGCAGTTTTAATTTCATAATAATTGATTTAAAATGTTTACGAGTTTAATTGTTAGTTTTTTATTAAGATACGTGACTTATATACTGTGGATTACTATTGCAAAAATTGTAAATTCTGTTAATATAGAACACAGCTAATTCACCTTAAGTATATGGGTGAAAACACGGTTAATTTATTATTTTCAGTTCATTTTAAACTTGTTTGCATAAATATAGTCTATTAATTTACAAAAACAAACACATGAAAAAAGTAATAATAACCTTACTGGCAGTGTCTTTAATTACAGTTTCATCCGCTGCTCAGCAAAAAAAGACATTGAAAGGCTGTCATCGTCAAAAGCATAATCATGGTAAGATGGTGAGAGCGTTGAATTTTTCTGAAGATCAGAAAAAACAAGCAAGATTATACAAAGACGATGCGAAGAAAAAGATGCAGGAACTTAATAAAAATGAAAGCATCACAGTTAAAGAATTCCGCGACAGGAAGGAGATGATACGTAAAGATCGCCGATTAAAAATGCAGGGTTTGTTAACTATTGAACAAAAAACAAAAATGATTCAACTTAATGCTAACCGGCAAAAGAAAAGAGATGAACATTTTACCAGGCATCTTAATAAAATGAGATCAACATTATCGCTAACTGACGCACAGGTGGTACAGCTGAGATCTCAAAGAGAAAAAATACAATTACAATCAAGATCAATCAGGGATTACGGATCCTTAACCCGTGAACAAAGAAAAATTGAAATGGGAGCATTAAGGGGAAATATGAAGGCGCAACGTAAAAGTATTTTTACCCCCGAACAATTGAAGAAAATGGAAGAGATGAGAAAAAACCGTTTGGAAAGATCAACTGCAAGATAAAAACCACATATACCTAAGTCAGGCAAGGCGTTCTCAAAAGGAATGCCTTTTTTGGGTGAGTCCCCCTCCTGGGGTGACTCACCCAAAAAAGTATATCTTTGTTCTTCATTACTGTTGTAATAACAGCAAAATCACTTCAATCATGAGTCAGTCTCCCTTTCAGAAATTTGTTCCAAAAAAAAAGAACAGCGTTATTAAAGAAGAATTCCGCCAGGAAAAGAAAAAGTACAGGAAAGAACGTAATGCCTTTTTCGACAAGAAAAAAGAAGAAGAATACCAGGCACGAATTGCCAAAAAAAATGGCATGGCAACAGTTGCTGCAAACAATATTAAAGGACAGTCCCTAAAAACAATCGACACTAATGGAATAAAAAAAGCAGCACATATAAAATCAGCCAAAGCTATAGCTGCCAATGATAATGCCCCAACAGGAATAATGCCGCTGAATAAATATATGGCGCATTGCGGGGTTTGCAGCAGAAGGGATGCTGTTGCCCTTATCAATAATGGTAAAGTAAAAGTAAACGGAAACATAGCAACCGAACCAGGTTATAAAGTACAGCCAACCGATGAAGTAATATACAACACTAAAAAACTGTTTGTTA
Source organism: Chitinophagaceae bacterium (assembly GCA_043788195.1). GTDB lineage: Bacteria > Bacteroidota > Bacteroidia > Chitinophagales > Chitinophagaceae > Ferruginibacter. Next base: position 1,804 of record JAYVUE010000234.1, on the reverse strand, counting down.
CAAAAGACCTGGTATACATTTTATTAAATAAACCAAAAGATTATATTACCACAACTGATGATCCGCAGGGAAGAAAAACTGTTTTACAGTTAATTCAAAAAGCCACAACAGAAAGAGTTTATCCCGTGGGGAGGTTAGATAGAAATACATCGGGTGTTTTATTATTGACCAATGATGGTGACCTGACACAAAAATTATCACACCCCAGTTATGAAATAACAAAGATCTACGAAGCCAAATTAGACAAGCCACTTACTAAATCTGACTTTGATAAAATAGTAAAAGGATTAAAATTAGAAGACGGTGAGATCTTAGTTGATAGTCTTGCCTATGCCGATAGTAAAGATAAATCCATAATCGGAATAGAGATACATAGCGGACGAAACCGTATTGTACGCCGCATTTTTGAGTCACTGGGATATGATGTAAAAGGACTTGACAGGGTGATGTATGCCAATCTTACCAAAAAAAATGTAGAACGAAGCAAATGGCGTTACCTGAACGAAAAAGAGATCCGTTTACTTAAATATATGAATGTTTCTAAAAACAAATAAGCAGTGGCAAAAGATCAACTTGATATTGTTTTTGAGAACAATCACTTTATTGCAATTAATAAACCCGCCGGCTTATTATCTATCCCAGACAGGGAACAATCACAACTTTCGTTAAAGGATCTTCTTTTGGCAAAGTATGGAACCATTTTTACAGTACATCGTTTGGATAAAGACACAAGTGGCATTATTATTTTTGCCAAAGATGAAGCCACACATAAATTTTTATCACAGTTATTTGAAAGCCGAAATGTTGAAAAATATTACCTGGCCATAGTGCATGGATCACCTGCTATTAAGAAAGGGACTATTGATGCACCCATCAGCGAACACCCCTTGCATAAGGGATTAATGGTGGTACACAGGAATGGCAAACCTTCTGTAACCGATTATGAAGTTATTGAAGAACACAGATCATTTTCATTGGTTCAGTTTAAATTACATACTGGCCGTACTCACCAGATAAGGGTACATTCAAAAAATATCGGCCATCCCGTTGCCTGTGATGAATTATATGGTGATGGCAAACCCGTGTTACTTTCTTCTATAAAAAAAAATTACAAATTGGGTAAGCATGATGAAGAAGAAAGGCCAATGTTGAACAGGTTGGCTTTACATTCTTACCAATTGAAATTTAAGGATGTTGAAGGAAAGGAAGTAAACCTGGAAGCAGAGTTACCCAAAGATATGCGGGCTTTGTTGCAGCAACTGAAAAAAAATAAATAATTTTTTTTCAGAACGATATAGGGGTTGATGATGTTAATAAAGTTGACAATGTACTCCTTTATCAACCATTGCAACTTTATCAACCTGTCAACATTTACTGTTTAAGAATTAATCAATATCCGGTTGCGGTGTATACCGCAAATATGGCTTTATCACATTCACTCCTTTTTCAAATTTTTTGATCGCATCCTCGGTACTTACCGCTTGTATCACGATAACGTCTTCTCCATGTTTCCAATTAGCCGGAGTGGCTACACTGTATTTTGCAGTAAGCTGCAATGAATCGATAACCCGAAGCACTTCAGTAAAATTTCTTCCTGTTGATGCAGGATAGGTGATCATTAGTTTAACTTTTTTATCTGGCCCGATAATAAATAATGAACGAACTGTAAATGTTTCTGATGAATTGGGGTGAATCATATCATACAGGTCAGCAACGGTTCTGTTTTCATCAGTAATGATCGGAAAATCTACTGAACAGTTTTGTGTTTCATTGATATCATTGCGCCAGTCAAGGTGTTTATTCA
>JAYVUE010000233.1:0-2896 GCA_043788195.1 Chitinophagaceae bacterium | reverse complement strand
ATCGAAGATATTTTGGCGAAGCACTATTCGATAGATTAATAATAACTGCCTTGGAAAAACCTTGGTATCAACCCTATTCCAAATAACGTGTAGTCATTGAAAATTTATTAAATACTCTTTTCTATTTTACTTAAAAATTCAAACAAATCATCCATCTCTTTTACATCTTCCACTACTAATATTCCATTTTTACCTACTTGTTTTAATTTTGCTTTATTAGTGCCTTTTTGTAGAAATTGTAATAAACCGGTAAAGGTTTCACTTTGAAAATAAGGCGAATCTGGATTGCTGACAAAAAAACATTTTAATATTTCGTTTTTTAGCAGTATTTTTTCAAAACCCAATGATACAGCCATCTTACGACATCTTACTGTTGTAAACAAATCTTCAACCGGTGCAGGTATCGGTCCAAAACGATCCAACATTTCTTTATGAAATTCTTCCAGGTCTTTTTCGTTTTCGCAATTATCCAATCTGCTGTAAAGGCTTAGTCTTTCGGTAATACTTTCTACATAACTATCTGGTATCAATATTTCCAAATCAGTATCAATCGTACAATCGGTCACAAAATCATCTTGTCGCTGAATTTCTTCTTTGTACAAATCTTTGAATGAGGTTCTTTTTAATTCTCGGATGGCTTCGTCTAATATTTTCTGATACATTTCAAATCCTATTTCTGCAATAAAACCACTTTGTTCACCACCCAGCATATTGCCAGCACCACGTATATCAAGATCCCTCATAGCAATCTGAAAACCACTACCCAGTTCACTGTATTGTTCCAATGTGCTTAAACGTTTGCGACTATCGGGCGGTAAGGTACTCATTGGTGGTGCAAGCAGGTAACAAAATGCTTTTTTATTACTGCGGCCAACTCTTCCTCTCAACTGGTGCAGGTCGCTTAAACCGAATTGATGCGCATTGTTTACAATGATGGTATTTACATTTGGAATATCAACACCACTTTCTACAATGTTAGTACAAACCAGCACATCATATTTTTTATCCATAAAATCAAGAATGGTATCTTCCAGGTCATCGCCATCCATCTGGCCATGTGCAAATGCAATACTGATGTCTGGACAAAGCCCCTGTATCAGCGCCTTCATTTCCTGTAAACCCTTTACCCTGTTATGTATAAAGAAAACCTGGCCGCCCCTTTCTGTTTCATAATAAATAATATCACGAATGGCGTCTTCATTAAACACCGTTACTTCTGTTTGTATCGGTTGCCTGTTTGGAGGCGGTGTATTGATTATACTCAGATCTCTTGCCCCCATTAAACTAAACTGCAAAGTTCTTGGTATAGGCGTTGCCGTTAGTGTAAGTGAATCAACTGTTGTTCTAAGTTGTTTTAATTTTTCTTTAGCAGCAACACCGAATTTTTGTTCTTCATCAACAATCATTATGCCCAGGTCTTTAAACTTCATCTCTTTACCCAATAAAGAATGGGTACCAATAATGATATCTATTTTTCCTTCTGCAACTCTTTGTAAAGTTTCTTTTTTTTCTTTGGCCGATTTAAAGCGGTTAATATAATCTACTGTGACTGGAAAATCTTTAAGCCGTTCACCAAAAGTTTTAAAATGCTGATATGCAAGGATGGTGGTAGGTACCAACACAGCGGCCTGCTTACCATCGCAACAACTTTTAAAAGCTGCACGAATTGCAATCTCAGTTTTACCAAAGCCAACATCACCACAAACAAGCCTGTCCATTGGAGAGGGCTTTTCCATATCTCTTTTTACATCTTCTGTAGCTTTGCCCTGGTCGGGAGTATCTTCATAAATAAAGCTGGCTTCCAGTTCGGTTTGCATGTAGTTATCAGGACCAAATGCAAATCCCTCCTGACTTTTTCGTTCTGCATACAATTTAATTAAATCTGTAGCAATATCTTTTACCTGCTTCTTGGTTTTTTCTTTTAGTTTATTCCAAACATCACTTCCCAGCTTATTCATTTTAGGAATGCTGCCTTCTTTACCACTGTACTTTCCTATCTTATGTAAACTCGAAATATTTACATACAGCAAATCCCCATCCTTGTATTGAATGCGAACAGCCTCCTGCATTTTTCCATTTGCTTCAATCTTCTGCAGACCGCTGTAAACACCCACTCCATGATCGATGTGGGTAACATAATCGCCAGGCTGAAGCTCCCTCAACATTTTTAAAGTAAGTGCTTTGTTTTTACTAAACGCCTGTTTTACTTTGTATTTATGGTAGCGTTGAAATATCTGATGATCGGTATAACAAACAACTTTTAGGTCATCGTCAATAAAACCATGATCAATTGAAGTAGGCACAGGCACTACGTTGATCTCGGCTTTAAGGTCAGTGAAAATTACATGTAACCTTTCTAACTGTTTTGGATTTTCTGCAAATAAAAAAATATTGTATTTTTTTGCTTCGTACTCTTTTAAGTTTTTAATTAGTAAATCAAACTGCCGGTTAAAAGAAGGTTGCTCTTTTATTTGAAAATTGATGGTTGCGATCTTTCCTGTCTTTGCTGTAATTTTGGAGAAAAAGCAAGTACGCCCAATTTCAATGGTCTTTCTTTCTTTAATCAACGTTTCTAAAACAGCCGCTTTTACAAAATCGTTTTCATTAATATCAAGCCTTTCATTTATTTCACTGTCTTCATCTTTCAGTTGTTTTTTATCTGCTGGCAAATCTTTGGTAATGGCTAAAAATAATTCCAGATCTTCTTCCTGTTGTTCAATTTTTTCTTTAACAAATTGCCAGTCCTCTGTCCACACTACCGTGTTTTCAGGTAAAAATTCCAGTAAAGAAACCCTTTCACCGGTTTCAAACTGTGTTTCTACATTGGGTATAATATTTATCTGTAATAATTTTCTTTCACTAAGCTGCGATTCAGGATCAAAAAGACGAATGCTGT
>JAYVUE010000232.1:0-13673 GCA_043788195.1 Chitinophagaceae bacterium | reverse complement strand
GTAGTGCTTATTTTAGGTGCCCCAACCGGATTGTATATGAGTTTTTTTGCCAAAGGAAGTTTTTGGGAACGGATACTGTTTATGTTTATGGCTCTGTTTTGGTTTTTCAGTACAATGAAGGGTTTACAAACCATAAAACAAAAAAATGTATTGGCACATAAGAACTGGATGATCCGCAGTTACAGTATGGCAATGACAGCAGTCACTTTTCGGGTATACCATATTCTTTTTTATTATTATGGTGTTGACCATTTGCATAACTATGAGATCTCTTTATGGATCAGTGTAATGGGAAATATGCTGGTGGCAGAGTATTTAATATTCAGAAAAAGTAAATCGTATTTAAAAACATTTGCAATCTAATAAGTAGAATATCAATTTTTAATCATTAAAATTTATAAACATGAAAGCAATCATTTATGCAGGCATCGGGCTCTTTTCTGTAGCATCAGTTTATGGCGTGGCGGATTATTACAGTACCCAAAAAAAAGGCACATTGGATAAAATATATCAAGAGGAAGTTGTTACTGAGCCGGACATTAAATCCGGTATTACCAAAGTTGATATGCCTTTGAAAAAGGATGAATTAAATTTAACAAATGAAAAAAATATTTTTGCTGTAGCTAAAGTCCCAAAAAAAATAAAAGCTCAGAAAAGAACAATAAAAATGGAAGATTTTTCCAGGGGCAGAATTGTAGAACCTATGCCTCTGGAATTATTAAAACCGGTGGAAATGATAAAAGCTATACCTGTAAAAGTTAACGAAGAAAGAATAACTGAAAAGAAGGCCTTAACCGAATCCTATACACCGGTGATCAGCACAAAAGAGCCTGAAAGAAAACTTACCCTGCAAATGTTTTCGAGAGCCCCATTAAGATATCCTTCAAAAAACAAGTTGGCAAAAAAAGAGTAAAGAATAAACTATTTAACCGGGGCAGTTGTATTTAATACACTATTATTATTTGCTGATCGCCATTTAAAAGTATTAATGAGGTGTTCAATATCAGTCTGCAAAAAATCAAGTACAGGCCGCAGGGAGTCTGCGTTGGGAGTTACATCAAAATAAAGCGCCCCCCTGAAAAAATTTTTGGTGGTATCGCTTAAAAAGAATTGCCTGGCAGTTGCAGCATTTCCACCAACGCTAAAAAACACGCCACTGATATTGTTTTGTGTGTGTATCAGGCTGTCTTTTATTGAACTGGCAATTGATTCATTTTTATTGGTTAATTTAAAAGCATCATCCACCATTTTATCAAAAGAATTAATACCTGTTGAATCTTTATATTGACCATTGGCCTGTTTCACTTTGTAAACGGCCTTACCTCCAATGATCTTATAACTAAGAAAAATGCGTCCGCCGAACTGTGGAAAATCAATATTAATCCAATAAGGGTTTTCCGGGTTGCTATCAAAAAACGTCGTATCCCTTATTACCTGTGCATATACAGGATATTCAAAACTATAAGGAAAGCCTTTTTTTTCAAATGAAACGTACTTCCGTTCAGGGAAATCTATTTTATAATAACCTCTTTTTTTGGAAGTATAGGTAGAATTACAGCCAGAGAATAAAATGCAATAAAAAATAATCAATAAACAATAAGTAATGTAACGATACCCGATTACAAATATTTTTTGCATAAAATTTGTCTTTAAAAATCTTTCTGAACAGGTAAAAAATTACGCCGGCAGCTGTTGTTTTATTATCACTTTTACTTTGTCGATCCGGTTTCTGTTTATTTCCATTGGAATAAAAGTAAAATTGCCGTTAACGATAACTTCATTCTCCTGTGGAAACTCTCCGGCGATCTCTAATACCAATCCTGCCATAGAATCACTGTCATCACGGATATTATCAAACGTATCAACAGGTAAATTCATGGCTTTACATGCATCATTGATCATAGTTTTACCTTCAAAAATATAATTAAAGTCATCTATTTTTTTATTACTGCTTTCCTCATCATCAAATTCATCTTTGATCTCGCCAATAATTTCTTCCATCACATCTTCCAGTGTAACTATCCCTGATGTACCACCAAATTCGTCTACAACTATTGCAAAATGAATACGACGGGTACGAAATTCCTGTAAAAGGTCTTCAATTAATTTTTGTTCGTGTACAAAATATGGTTGGCGCATTAAAGTGTGCCAGTCATAATCAATGGCTTCATTTAAATGTGGTAACATGTCTTTTGTATGTAACATACCAACCACTTCATCCAGGTCGTTCCGGTAAACCGGCAAGCGGGAATAATGTAGTTCTTCCACTTTTTTTATTGTTTCCCCAAAACCCGATTTAAAATCAATTCCACTTACATCCAGCCGTGTACGCATCACTTGTTTTACGGTGGTATTTCCAAATTTACGGATACCTTTTAAGATTTGTTTTTCTTCATTAGTAGCTTCATGTTCTGGTAAAAGGTCGATAGCATAATCGAGATTGCTACGATCCATGGTTAAGGATTTTTCATACGAAAATTTTTTTTCGATCCTGTCACTAAATCTTACCATGCGTTTACTCAGTCGATAGAATACGCTGTTAAATATATCAACTACCAAAGAAGCTGATGCGGCAAATACAACCTTATGATGTGTAGCCCAAACTTTTGGCAACACCTCTCCAAAGAGCAATAACATAAATGAAACTGCACCTACTTTTATTAAAAAAGATGCCCAAAAACTAAGATGGAGTCCTGTGATCCAGCTGTCAATTAAAATGTTAGAAATTAAAATAATCCCGATGTTAACAAAACTATTGGTGATCAACATGGCGGCCAGTAATGTTTTTGGCTGTTCCAGCAAGGTAACTATGCGCCGGTAAGCGGGTTGCTGTTTTGTTTTAAGCATATTAATATCCTTAAAAGTAAGAGAGAAAAAAGCCACTTCGGATCCAGACAGAATAAAAGATAATGAAAAGAGTAAAACAACCAGAAATATAAGTATAGTTGTTGTAGCAGGCGTTATTACCAATAAAGTAAAAGAAAAATTATTAATACAATCAATGAACGAATGGTAATCCAAAACAATAAGTTTATTTAAAAAATATTACTGAAGCAAAAGGCATGTTAACAATTAAAATGGCAAGTGTTCAGTGCTATCATCTGTTGCAGGTGGGTTTTCATTACCGGTTATAATTTCTATATTTTCTTCTATTCCTGAAGAAGTAATACTTCCATCACTTCTTTTATCCAACATAATTAGGTTATCTCCTACTATTTCAGTTGCAAATTTTTTATTCCCTTCTTTATCTTCCCAGCTACGTGTTTTCAATCGTCCTTCTATATATACCAGGCTTCCTTTATGTAAATACTTTTGAGCCAGTTCTGCCAGTCCCCGCCAAAGAACAACTGTATGCCATTCAGTTTGTGAGATCAATTTTCCACTTCTGTCTTTATACGTTTCTGTAGTTGCCAGTGAAAACTTAGCCACCCCGATATTACCTTCAAGAAATTGCATATCCGGGTCTTTTCCCAAATTACCTATCAGCATAACCCTGTTAACTCCTCTCATAAAAATAATTTTAAATGAGTGCCCGTTGATCCTTTTTTTACTTAAACAAATTTAAAGATACATTTTTATCTTTCAAATGCCTTTTCATTGATTTTTTTGCACAGTGTTAGTTTGTTATTAGGAAGCAGGGAACTTCTTGAGACGCCCCTGGTATACACCGTTTTTTAAGAGGCAAGGAAGACCAGTTACCTGGCTTTACGGAATATTCAAAACTGCTATTCCTTCACGTCAAAAAAAATGGAATTAATTTTCATTGCAATTTTAAAACAAAGCATTATTATTTATATATCCCGTTATAAATTTTGGGAAAGGCAGTTTATTCAATCCGGCTGTTGAAACAGGTTTAAACCCCGGTATTGTCACTTGATTTTTAATAGCAACGCTAATAAACCGGCCATTAATTGTTTGATGAGTAAGTTGCTGAAGGTAAGGTTTAGATGTTGATATTATTTCAAAATCATGGTTACCTAATAATTCCTTTAAAAAAAACCTGGCCCAACTATTTATATTGAGTTGTGTTGAACTCTTTTCAACCAGAACAAATTGATAAAGATTTTCCCAGATATCTTTACCCTTTCTTTTTTGCAGGTAAATTTTACCATTAAATGATATAATGAAATAATAAAACCACCTGTTTTTATTAATTATACTTTTTTCTTTAACTGGCAGTGTATCAACATAACTGTTCAAATAAGCTACACATTTTGATTTTAAATAGCAATCAGTACATAATGGTAATTTAGGTTTGCAAACAATCGCTCCAAAATCCATCAGGGCCTGATTATATATGCCCGGTTGCCTGGTATGCAATAATTCATTGGCAAGCTTTGTAAATAATTTTTTACCTGTTGCATTGTCAATGGCAGAAAAGATTCCGAAGTATCGGGACAAAACCCTGAATACATTTCCATCAACAACAGCATATGGCAGGTTAAAAGCAAAAGATGAAATGGCTGCAGCAGTATACGGGCCAATACCTTTTAATGCTATGATATCATCGTATTTGTCAGGAAATTTTCCCTTACATTCTTTTGCAATGAATTTAGCGGTAGATATTAAATTTTTACAACGGGTATAATAACCAAGCCCTTCCCATAATTTAAACACTTTTGTTTGTGGCGCTTTGGCTAGTTTTTCAATTGTTGGGAATGCAGATACAAAGCGATTATAATATTCCCAGCCCTGATCTACCCTTGTTTGTTGCAAAATAATTTCACTTAGCCAGATCTTGTATGGATCTTTTTCACCTTTCCAGGGCATTAGCCGCCTGTTCTCTTTTTCATTCCAGAATAAAAGACGTTGGGTAAAATATTTTTTATTGGTCATTATGAAAAACTGTAGCTCATTTAATTTTTTAATTTTGAAGTTCTTAATCATATGCTATTGATAATCAAATATTTATGTTATCAATAGTTAAGAAATAAAAAAATTATTGTTTTACAAAGTACTTGATAATCACCAACTTATTTTGAAATCTCAAAAAAATTGTTGTATATTTCTTTAGTAAAGTATTTAAAAACTATTAACATGAGAAAAGCCGACCTCATCAATCAAATTTCAGATAAAACTGGTTTACCTAAAGTTGATGTATTAGTAACTTTGGAAACTATGTTTAAAGCAGTGAAAACTTCCTTGGCGGAAGGTGAAAATATTTATATACGTGGATTTGGCAGTTTTATCACTAAAAAAAGAGCTGCAAAGATTGGACGTAATATTAAGAAAAACGTTGCCGTAGAAATACCTGAGCATTTTATACCTGCATTTAAACCAGCAAAAGAATTTATGTTGGAAATAAAATCCTCTAAAAACATCAAAGAGAATTCAGAAAAACACGATGAAAGCCAAGACTAATGTACCTTTGCCACCCGCATAAAGAGCTGCGGGCTAAATTTGAAAGGTGAAGAAACAATTATTAATTACACTGGGCGGACTGATCCTTGTATCCTGTCTTTTTTATTTCGGAAAGATTGTTGCTCCAAAAAGCAAAACTGAAAAGGTTACTCCAGTTGCCGTAACCCAGTTCAACATCATCAAATTTATCGAAAGCAAAAAGGAGCAACTTAGTCCTGCGCAGTCAATTACCTTAAGTAAATTGGAGAATAGTGTAAAAAGAGGTGATGTGGCAAGCCAGCTTTCAATAGCTAATACGCAACTCTCAAATTTCTGGAAAGACAGTATACATTTATTTGAACCATATGCCTTTTACCTGGCTGAAGCAGCTAAATTGGATAAGTCAGAAAAAAACCTCACCTTTGCTGCCCAATTAATTTTAGAAAACTTAAGAGGTGAGTCCGACGAAGTTAAACTTAACTGGAAAACAGAACTGGCAATAGCCTTATTTGAAAAAGCGATAGAAATTAGCCCTGATAACGATGATCTGAAGATCGGACTTGGGAGTTGTTATGTGTTTGGCAAAGGACGATTTGGAGGCCCAACTGAAACAATGAAGGGTATACAGCAGTTATTAGCAGTAGTTCGAAAGGACTCTTCTAATATGAAGGCTCAGTTTGTTTTAGGTGTGGGTGGGTATGTTTCTGGGCAATATGATAAAGCAATTGACCGTTTACTAAAAGTCATTAAAGCGGAACCAGATAACCTGGAAGCAATAGCATTTTTAGCTGATACATATGCTGCCAAAGGAGAAAAGAATGAAGCGGTAAAGTGGTATACGATCAGTAAAAGGATGGCTAAAAATCCTCAGTATAGCAAAGAAGTGGATGAGCGAATTAAACAATTAAGGTAAAACATCGGATTAAAATTTCGATTTACATATTTTTAAAAAATTATTTTAAACAAAAAAAGACTAGTTATGCCTTGTGGTAAAAAAAGAAAACGTCATAAAATTGCAACTCACAAGCGTAAAAAACGTTTAAGAAAGAATCGCCATAAGAAGAAGTAATTACTTTTTCTTACCGGTGCCTGGGTATCTTCGTCCCGGCACGCTATTTACCTGTACGCATAACTGCTTCCTTTAGTTGCAGTAATGTTTATTGTATATGGTATCCTTCCATAATGTGATGGTCTAAAAAAATTGCACTTGACCAAAGAACTTATTATTAATGTTGCACCGCAAGGTGTAGAGATTGCTTTGCTGGAAGATAAAAAGCTGGTAGAACTGCATAGCGAAAAAGCTGATGCCAGTTTTGGCGTTGGCGACCTATACCTGGGTAAAGTAAAAAAACTTATTCCCGGCCTCAATGCAGCATTTATAGATGTAGGCTTTGAAAAAGATGCTTTTCTCCACTACACCGACCTTAGCCCATATGTTCGTTCTATTTTAAAATTTACTACAGAAGCCATCAACGATAAAACAGAAACAGGCGCTGATTTTACAAAATTTAAAGTTGAGCCCGAGATTATAAAAACAGGTAAGATCACAGAAGTATTGAATGGCAGGCCAAATGTGCTTGTTCAGATTTTAAAAGAACCTATTGCTGCAAAAGGCCCCCGGTTAAGTTGCGAATTGTCGTTGCCGGGCAGATTTGTTGTAGTAACCCCTTTTAATGATATCATTGCCATTTCCCGCAAAATTCATTCATCAGAAGAAAGAAAAAGGCTGCACAAAATAATTGAAGCCATTAAACCAAAGAACTTAGGTGTGATTGTACGTACGGCTGCAGAAGGGAAACATACTGCCGAATTACATGAAGACCTTTTGAGCCTTGTAGCTACCTGGAAAACAATTCAGTCTAATTTGAAAGGCGCTGTTCCTCCTGCAAAAATTTTAAGTGAGCAGGGAAAAACAACCAGCATATTACGGGACCTGTTAAACGAAGATTTTAACCGCATCGTAATCAACGATAAAAATATTTTTACTGATACCAAAACATATATCCAGCGAATTGCACCTGATAAAACAGAGATCGTTTCTTTTTACAATAATGGCTCTACCATTTTTGACAGTTTTGGTATTACCAAACAGGTAAAAGCTGCCTTTGGAAAAACGGTTAACCTGCCCAGTGGGGCTTATTTAATTGTTGAACATACCGAAGCCCTTCATGTAATTGATGTAAACAGCGGCTATAAAAGTGTAAGTAATAACCAGGAACAAAACGCATTTGAAACCAACCTGGAAGCTGCAGAAGAGATCGCCAGGCAATTGCGCCTGAGAGATCTGGGTGGTATAATTGTAGTTGATTTCTTTGATATGAAATTAATGGAGAATAAAAAGAAACTGGCTGATGCCATGGACAAATATATGCATACCGATCGTGCCAAGCATGCGGTATTGGCCATCAGCAAATTTGGTATCATGCAGATCACCCGGCAGCGGATGAAGCCCGAGATGAACATCAATACCAGCGAGATCTGCCCCAGTTGCAATGGCACCGGAAAAATATCATCCACACTTATTTTAGAAGACGAAATAGAAAAAAACCTCAGCTACCTTATTATGCAAAAACATAAAGGCCTAACGGTTGAGATGCACCCAATTTTACACGCCTACCTTACCAAAGGATTTTTGTTTTCTTCCAAACTATCAAAATGGCGCCGCAAATACAAACAAAAAATTAAGGTTAAAGCCAACTCCAATTATCATTTAACAGAGTTTCATTTCTTTGATGACAGTGATGAAGAGATAAAGTTGTAGAACATTCCTTTCAATATCTTTTGAAAGTGATATTGTTGGTAGGAATTTATTCTCCATGTTCATGATGGTGTTGCATCGCCGCCAGTTCTCCTGGTGTTACATTTTTCTCTTTTGCCTTTACCTGTCCTTCTATCCATCCAAATAATTTATCAGTGATCAGCCGGCGGTAACTGGCATCTGCCTGTTTCTCATCCTTCATCATGCGGTCGATATAGCTTTCTATCCAGCTGGTATCATCGCCCATACTCATTGATCCAAAATAACGCATCACTTCGATCTTCATATATTCTCTCAGTTCTTCATTGGATACTTCCAGCTTGTTTTCTTTGATGAGTTTATCACTGATCAACGTCCATTTTAACTGGTTACTAAAAGCTGGGAATTCAGTTTCAGCTTCTTCTGCTGTTTTAGGTTTTTCACCACCGGTTTGTAACCAGCGTTTTAAAAACTCTGTAGGGAATTCCATTTTTGTTTCATCAATGAGGTAATGATACAACTGATCCTGCAATTGATTACGGCTTTGTCCATCCCAGTAATTTTGTATCTCTTCTTTTAAACCATTACGTAACTCTTCCTCTGTCTTAATATCTTTTGCAGGATAGATCTCTTTGAAAAATTCTTCATTCAATTCCCGTTTTTCCACCAGCCCTATTTTTACTATATCCAATTTAAAATATTTTTTTGCAGCGGTGTCATCCCCTTTTTCAAAACCAAGATCCTGTAACATCATCGCTAATTTATCAGCATCAAAAGCTTTGTTCAACTGTACTACAATATTTTCACCAACTTTTTTACCGCTGCATTTTTTCTGAACAGCTGGAGTAAAATATTTAAGGATAACAGAATTTTCCTTAACCACACCACCTTCTGTTACAACACCATCAGCATCAGTTTCGGTAAATAAAATATTTAACACATTCTCATCATTATCGATGATCTCCGGTTCGGTCATTTTTCCACCTTTCACCTGCATACGGCTGATCTCTTCATCTACCATTGTATCAGTTGCAGTTACTTTGTGCAGGGTGGCTTTGGATTTTTCGAGATTGGCTAAAGAATAATCCGGTTTTACTCCAATTTCAAAATCAAACACATAATCAACAGGATTATTGATATCCATTTGCCGCAGATCATTGGCTAACGGTAATGGTTGCCCAAAGATGTCGGGTTTTTCGGTATTCAAATAATTGTACAATTCTTTTTCTACTGCTTTTAAAATCTCATCAGTAAAAATTGAACTGCCATACATTTTTTTGATCATACCGGCGGGCACCATTCCCTTTCTGAAACCAGGGATATTAGCTGTTTTACTGTATTCTTTTAATTTTTTATCAAAGGATGGAAAATAATCTTCCTTACTTACCTTAACAGTTAACTTATCGTGTAATTGACCAATGTTTTCTCGTACTACTGTTGCCATATTATTTACTATTCAAATTTAAAAAGTCCCTCTCCTGAAGGAGAGGGATTTAGGGTGAGTTGTGCGGATGATAGGGGTCGAACCTACATGCCTTACGGCGCCAGATCCTAAGTCTGGTGCGTCTGCCAATTTCGCCACATCCGCTCGTGGTGCGTCTGCTCCCGCCTTAGGCGGGACCACATCCGCTAAAGGGTTGCAAAAGTAAGGGATTTCAACAAAACTTTAAAACAGATTTGTTTACGTAAATTCGTTTCAACAGATGGATTCAACAGTTAACATAGCAAAATACAATCTCAACGAAGAGGAGGAAAAAAAGGAGATACTACGCCATTACCGCGGATTATTAAGAGTGTTGAAACCAAAGCTGAAACAGGGTGACAAAGAATTACTGCGAACAGCCTTTGAAATGGCTGCAGAAGCACATAAAACCATGCGGCGCAAAAGCGGCGAGCCTTATATTCTTCATCCATTGGCTGTTGCTAAAATATGCGTAGAAGAAATCGGATTAGGCGTTCGCAGTACACTTTGTGCACTTTTACATGATACAGTTGAAGACACCGATATCAACCTCGAAGATATTCAACGTGAATTTGGTGCAGAAGTAGCAAAGATCGTTGATGGCCTTACAAAGATCAGTACGGTAATGGATACCAACAGTACCCAGCAGGCCGAAAATTTTAAAAAAATATTACTGACACTTACTGACGACCCACGGGTTATTCTTATAAAGCTGGCCGACCGTTTACACAACATGCGTACACTGGACAGTATGAAAAGAGAAAAGCAACTTAAAATTTCCAGTGAAACCGTTTACGTATATGCGCCGCTTGCACATCGTATGGGGCTTTATAATATTAAAACAGAACTGGAAGACCTGGCTATGAAATACATGGAGCCGGACACTTACAAATACATTGCGCAAAAACTAAATGATACCAAAAGAGAGCGAACAAAATATATCAATGATTTTATCCGGCCAATTAAAGAAAAATTAGAAAAGGCTGAATTTGATTTTGAAATTTATGGACGTCCTAAAAGCATACATTCTATCTGGACGAAGATGAAAAAGAAGGGTGTTAGTTTTGAAGAAGTGTACGATCTTTTTGCTATTCGAATTCTGGCTAATTCTTCACTGGAAAAAGAAAAAGAAGATTGCTGGAAAGTATACAGTATCATCACTGATGAATATACGCCATCACCGGAACGATTAAGAGACTGGTTAAGCAATCCCAAAAGCAATGGCTATGAAGCATTACACACAACCGTTATGGGGCCACAGGGCAAATGGGTAGAAGTGCAGATACGAACCAACCGAATGAATGAAATTGCAGAAAAGGGGTTGGCCGCACACTGGAAATACAAAGAAGGAAAGGATGATGAAAGCCGCTTCGACAAATGGTTTCACCAGATCAGGGAAGCCCTAAGCAACCAGGATGAAAATTCTATTGATTTTTTGCAGGATTTTAAAACTTCATTTTTAGCAGAAGAAATATACGTGTACACACCCAAGGGTGAAGTTAAAATGTTACCTATTGGCGCAACAGCACTCGATTTTGCTTTTAATGTACATACTGCTGTTGGAAGTAAATGTATTGGTGCCAAGGTAAATCATAAGCTGGTTCCTATCAGCCATAAATTACGCAGCGGCGACCAGATTGAGATCATTACCAGCGCCAAACAGAAACCTAATATTGAGTGGTTGAATTTTGTAGTGACCAGTAAGGCTAAGGCAAAAATAAAAGACACCCTAAAAGAAGAGAAAAGAAAAGTTGCTGAAGACGGTAAATATATTTTGCAACGTAAACTGGAAGGGATAGGCGCAGCAATGAGTCAAAATAATCTTGAAGAGTTAGCTGTTTTTTATAAACTAAACTCCTCTCTGGACTTACTCTATGATATTGCTATAAAAAAAATTGATCTTAAAGAGCTGAAGGAATTCACTACTGCCGGTGAAAAATTAATTCCGCCTAAACCCGTAAAAGCAGTAGTTGAAGAAAAAACAGATACCGACATTACAGCCAGGCCTTATAATAAAAAAGATGCCGAACTGATTATTTTTGGGGAAAGCAGTGACAGGATACAATATACCTTGGCCAATTGTTGCAAACCCATACCAGGGGATGATGTATTTGGTTTTGTAACTACAGGTGAAGGATTAAAAATTCATCGCACCAATTGCCCGAATGCTGCCAGGCTATTAGCCAATTATGGGCATCGGGTAGTAAAAACAAAATGGGCTAAGAACAAAGAGATCTCTTTCTTAACCGGTTTAAAAATTATAGGGCTCGACGATGTGGGTGTTATTCATAAAATAACCAACCTCATCAGTGGCGAATTAAAGTTCAATATTTCGGCCATGACGATTGAAGCTAAAGAAGGTATATTTGAAGGAAATGTAAAAATATTTGTTCACGATAAAGAAGAACTCGATGAACTTGTTGACAGGTTGAATTCTTTACCGGGAATTGAAAGAGTGGACAGGTATGATACGGAGTAAACGACGACCGACCACAGACAACCGACCACCGATAGCACCTTAATATTCGTAGTGCTTCGGTCGTCGGTGGTCGTTTTAAAAAATATTAATTTCAAACAGTAAATTTTATTCCATGCAGGAACTAATTGATAAGCTGACACAAAATGCAGGCATCAGTGCAGAGCAGGCGACAAGAGCCCTCGAAACGATCAAAGATTATGTAAAAGAAAAGTATCCTATGCTGGGTGGTGCAATAGATAAGCTTTTTGCCGGCAGTAGTGATGAAAGTGGAGTTAGTTAAGAGTTAAGAATTTAAAGTTAACCCTACTTGTACCAACTCTTAACTCTACACTCTTAATTCTAAACTGATTATCTTAGTACTTCCCTACTGATCACCAATTTTTGAATTTCGCTGGTACCTTCCCCGATCGTACACAATTTACTGTCTCTGTAAAATTTTTCAACAGGAAAGTCTTTAGTATACCCGTAACCGCCAAAGATCTGTACGGCTTCATTGCTTACTTTTACAGCCACTTCACTGGAATAATATTTTGCCATAGCGGCTTCCTTGGTCATTGGCAGGTTTCTTACTTTTAAATCACAGGCCTGTTTAATTAAAAGATCCGCCGCTTCAATTTCCGTAGCCATATCAGCCAGTTTAAAACTTATTCCCTGGAAATTTGAAATGGGCTGGTCAAACTGGTGCCGCTCTTTTGAATATTGCAAGGCAGCTTCATAAGCACCCCTGGCAATACCCAACCCCAATGCAGCAATGGAGATCCTTCCGCCATCCAGTACTTTCATGCTTTGTTTAAACCCTGTACCAATTTCACCCAGGCGATTGACATCCGGTATACGGCAATTATCAAAGATCATTTCGGCAGTTTCACTTGCCCGCATTCCCAGTTTATTTTCTTTTTTGCCTGCACTGAATCCTGCAGTACCACGCTCAACTATAAACGCAGTTGAATTGTTTTTTGTTCTTGGTTCTCCTGTTCTGCAAACTACAATTGCCACATCGCCACTTTTTCCATGGGTGATCCAGTTTTTTGTTCCATTCAATACCCACATATCACCATCTTTAACTGCTGTGGTCTTCATATTACCTGCATCGCTTCCGGTATTGGCTTCTGTTAGTCCCCAGGCACCAAGAAATTCCGCTGAAGCTAATTTGGGCAAATATTTTTTCTTTTGCAATTCATTTCCAAATGCTAAAATATGACCGGTGCAAAGAGAATTATGTGCTGCAAGAGATAAACCGATGGAACCACATACTTTGGATATCTCCTGTATAATGGAATTGTATTCGAAATAACCCAAACCACTTCCACCGTATTCCTCAGGTACCAATACGCCCATTAATCCAAGTTTACCCATTTCTTTAAAAACCTGAATGGGAAATTCCTGTGATTCATCCCATTCCATAATATATGGTTTAATATTTTGCTGAGCAAAGTCCCTGGCAGTTTGTGCAACCTGTTTTGTAAGTTCGGTGGTGGCAAAATTCATATAGCAATAAATCGTTTAGACTGCAAAATAGACATTTTTAAAATAACCTATAAATGTCACCCCTTCGGGGTTTTGCGATCCTCATTGAATAATACGCTATAATAATATCATCCCTTCGGGTTTACCGGTAATCCCAGGATCTTTATTCACCTTTTATTGTGTTGAAA
>JAYVUE010000231.1:0-7379 GCA_043788195.1 Chitinophagaceae bacterium | reverse complement strand
GTTACAGCCACTAATCCATTAAGGCTTGAGTTTCATAATTTAAGTACACCATTGGCACCAACAGATTCCACCATCTGGAATTTTGGAGATGGTAGTGGTTCTTTTGATGTTAACCCAACACATACCTATGCACATGCTGGTACCTACAATGTTTGCTTGATCGTAAAAAAATATCCTTCTCCAAACAGTCAGCCATGTATAAGGTATATCTGTAAAACAATTGTTGTTCACGAACCCTGTAATATTGAAGCTAACTTTACCTGGGTAGCTGATGTAATCAATTTGCAAAAGATATATTTTACCAATACATCTACGGGATTAAATACTAGTGATTCTATCCGGTGGACATTTGGTGATGGTGGTACATCTAATATTTTAAATCCAAATCATACTTATGCCCAGGCGGGTACTTACACTGTTTGTCTTAGAATTTCAAGAATGAATACGGCGGGTTCAGCACCTTGTGTAAGGGAAATTTGTAAAACAGTTGTTGTTTTACCTAATTGTAATTTCCAGGCCAACTGGAGTTGGCAGTCGAATCCTGCGAACCCCTTGCAGGTTAATTTTACCAATCTTACTATTGTTCCAACACCAACAGCTTCGGTTTTGTGGAGTTTTGGTGATGGTACAACAGCCAGTTCATGGAATGCAGTTCATGTTTATGCAAACCCCGGTCGTTATTTTGTTTGCCTTCGTGTACAATTAAGCCCTAATTGTATTCGGTACAAATGTGATTCCATAACTGTTACAGTGCCACCGCCGCCTTGTAACAATCAAAGCAATTTCAATGTTTTAATGACTTCTACCAACAGCCAGACCTTTACTTTCGTTCCGGTTTACCAAAGTGCGGCTGCTGTTTACACCTGGACGTTTGGAGACGGTACCGGAAGTCATGATATGATAGCCACTCATCATTATGCTTCAGCTGGCACTTACACTGCATGCCTAACGGTATGGCGTAGTTCTACCTGTGCAAGCACCACTTGTAAAACAGTTCAGGTAACCCAACAGCCTAATTGCGATAGTGTGCATGTGTCCTTTACTTATGAGAGAGATCCGGCAGTACCTAATAAATATTATTTCCATGCCAATTCCAATTTCCCGATACTGGATCAAACCTGGACGATCAGGAAACTGCCCTTGTCTAATACCAATCCACCGGTGATCCTTCATCAGAATAACCCCACTTATATATTTCCTGACACAGGATATTACAGTGTTTGTTTAAGGGCAGTTACATTGGGTAATTGTGTAAAAGAATATTGCACCAATATTCATGTTGCACAGGGAGGTACAAATGTCTGTACACTTCAGGCCTATCCCAATCCTGCTACTTCAATTGTAAATGTAAATGTTGTATTAACACAGCCGGAAATGATCAATGCCTACATGTATAATTCACTGAATGTACTTGTAATGGAAAAACACCAACAGGGCAATACCGGTAATAACGTAGTTAGTTTTGGTTTGGCAAATTTAGTCTCAGGCCTTTATACCATCAAGTTTATTTATGGTAACCATATCTGTTACACGCAGTTTCAGAAATTAAATTGAGTTAATGAATCATAAAAAAATCCTCCCGCTAAAATCGGGAGGATTTTTTTTATCGTGATCTGCCATCCCTATTTACCAAACATTTTATTCAGCTCGTCTTTTTTAAATTCCAGGTACGTGGGCTTACCATTTGCAGTGCTGTTAGGCGTGTCGCAATCAAAAAGATCTTGCACCAGTATTTTCATTTCTTTATCTGTAAGCGAAGTGCCCGCTTTAATGGATTGTTGCAACGCCAATGAACGCAATAATTTTTCTCTTTTATTAAATTTGATATCGTTGCTGAAATGTTTGTATTGCTCCAGCATTTTTTCAATGGCTGTTTTTTCATTGCCGGTTTCTACATCTGCAGGTGTGCCCTGTATTACAAAAGTATTATTACCAAAGGGTTCCAGTAAATAACCCAAATGATGTAAGTCGGGCAACAATTCGTCAAGTAAAACTGCATCAGCAGGAGCTAACGTTAACGTGGATGGAAATAAACTTGTTTGTGTTGGTATAGGTTTACCATCAACCGCTTTTACAAAACGTTCGTATAAGATCCGCTCATGTGCATTCTGCTGGTGAATTAACAGGTAACCTTTATCGTTCTCTACAATAAGAAATGTATTATGTAATTGAAATAAAATGCTGGGTGTTGGTCGTTGGTCGTTGGCCGAATGCAGCTGCAGTGCTTTAGTAGTCTCTATGCCGGTCATCGGCCAACCATCATCGGTCAACTTCTTCTCCGGTTCGTAGAAATCTTTCCAGTGTTTTAATTCACTTTTATTTTCAATAAAGTGAGACTGATGTTTTTTTGTGAACGTGTTAAATAACGAAGAGGTTGTTGCCGAAGATTTGTTTTCATCAGTGAAGGGCTTGGTTACAGCATCCAGACTTTGGATGGAAGCATCCAGCTCAAAATCCAGTGTAGGTGTAATGCTGAATTGTGCCAATGCATGCTTTACAGCCGACTGCACAAATGCATACACGATCTTTTCATCCTCAAACTTAATTTCCTGCTTGGTGGGATGCACATTGATATCAATTTGTGATGGGTCAAGATCAATAAATAATGCGTACATCGGAAAACTGTCTTTAGCGATCATTTCGTTAAAGGCATTCATAACCGCATGATTCAGGTATGCACTTTTAATGAAGCGGTTGTTAACAAAAAAGTATTGGTCACCCCTTGTTTTTTTTGTTGTTTCGGGTTTTCCAACAAATCCATAAATGTTCATATAATCTGTTTGTTCCTGAACACTTACCAATTTGGCGTTGTAATTATTCCCCAGTATCTGTACAATGCGTTGCTTTAACGATCCTTTTTCCAAATGAAAAACCTCCTGTCCGTTTGAGCTGAGTGAGAAGAATATTTCGGGAAAAGACATAGCCACTCTTGTAAATTCATCTATAATATGCTTAAGCTCAGAAGCATTGCTTTTTAAAAAATTCCTTCGGGCAGGTACATTAAAAAATAGATTTTTCATTGCAATATTTGTTCCGTCAGGTGCAGCAACAGGTTCTTGTTTTTTTACCTCACTGTTTTCTATTTCAATATAAATGGCGGTTTCATCCCCGGGCCTTTTTGTTTTTATCTCAACCTGTGCCACGGCCGCAATACTGGCCAGTGCCTCGCCCCTGAACCCCATTGTTTTGATACGGAAAAGATCATCAATATTTTTTATTTTAGAAGTTGCATGCCGTTCAAAAGCCATACGGGCATCAGTTTCGCTCATCCCTCCACCATTATCAATTACCTGTACCAGGGCTTTACCTGCATCATTAATAATTAATTTGATCTCATCAGCACCTGCATCAATTGCATTTTCCATCAATTCTTTTACAGCACTGGCAGGACGCTGGATTACCTCACCGGCAGCAATCTGGTTGGCAATGTTATCAGGTAATAGATGAATAATATCGGGCAAATCCATTAATTTAGAACTTCAAAAATAATACTTCCCATGCACTATAAAACTTTTATACAATAATGCGGAATATCCTTATCCTCTCATTGATTTTTTTAACTGCTCCCGCAATAGCACAAACTAATGCAGCAAAGCAATGGGCCGATAGCGTTTTTAAAACCTTAAGCCGGGATGAACAGATCGCTCAATTAATGATTGTCAGGCTCTCTTCCATTGATATGAGAACAAAAACGATTAGTTATTTTGATGAACAGGTTGCCAGCCTTGTAAAACAATATAATGTTGGTGGCGTTTGTGCTTTCCAGGGGAGCCCGGTAAAACAGGCAACAGCATTTAACAGGTTACAGACTTTGGCAAAAACTCCGCTGTTGATGTGCATTGATGCCGAATGGGGCATTGGTATGCGCATGACGGATAGTGTACTTCCATTACCAAAACAAATGATGTTAGGCGCCATAAGCGATTCAAATATTATTTACCGGTATGGGCAAATTGTTGCAGAACAATGTAAGCGTATAGGCATTCAGGTGAATTTTGCACCTGTAGTAGATATCAATAATAATCCAAATAATCCGGTTATCAATGACAGAAGTTTTGGAGAAGACAAATATAAAGTAGCCTTGTTTGGTATTAAATATATGCAGGGAATGCAGGATATGGGCGTAATGGCCTGTGCCAAACATTTTCCGGGCCATGGCGATGTATCCGTGGATTCACATTTGGATCTGCCGGTTATCAATAAATCAATGGCGCAACTGGATTCTTTGGAATTATATCCTTTTCGCCAGATCTTTAATGCTGGTGTTGGCAGTGTAATGATTGCTCACCTCTACATCCCCGCCATTGACAACAGCGCCAATAGGGCAACTTCCCTTTCAAAAAAGAATATTACCCAATTGATGAGAAATGAAATGGGATACCAGGGATTAACTTTTACCGATGCATTGGGTATGAAGGGTGTAAATAAATTTTTTCCAAATGGCGAATCATCGGTCCAGTCATTGATAGCAGGTAATGATATGCTTTGCCTTCCTGATGATATACCACTTGCCATCAATAAAATAAAATCAGCCATCGCCGAAAAAAAACTGAGCTGGGCAGATATTGAGATCCATTGTAAAAAAGTGTTGGCCGCAAAATATAAATACGGCTTATCTTCCCTGCAACCCATCAATACAGAAAATCTTACTGCCGATCTCAACGCTGAAGTGCCCGCGATGAGAAAGCTGATAGCACAAAATGCCCTCACTGTTTTAGCAAAAACAGATTCCGTTTTTTTTCCGTTACAAACGCCTGCAAAAGATGTTGCTAATGATATTGTGTATGTAAGTGTTGGAACAAATGCGGATAATGCTTTCGCCAAACGAATACGTACTGATTATAATGCTGATGTGTTTTATTTTGACTTCACCCAGGATTCAACAAAAATATTATCAACTGTAAATATGATCAAAGAACGATACAAAAAAGTGATCATCGGTGTTCACGATTACCAACGTGTGCCGGCCAATAATTTTGGTATAAGCAAAGCAGCTGTAGAACTGGTATCACAATTACAACAACAAACCAATGCCATCACTTTTGTATTTGGTAATCCTTATGCCATTAAAAACTGGTGTACTGCCAAAAATATGGTAGCCTGTTATGAAGATGATGAGATCATTCAAAACACCGCAATAGATCTGCTCGAAGGCAAAATTACAGCGCATGGAACTCTCCCCGTTACTGTATGTTATAATTTTAAATTTGGTAGCGGGATAAAAACCACAGGTTTTTTTTTGCCCCGAAAAAGTCCGTTTTTGATCCCCTAAAATTAACGATCATTGATTCCATTGCCAATGACGCCATTGCACAAGGCGCAATACCGGGCTGTGTGGTGCTGGTAGCCAAAGACGGAAAGATAGCTTTTGAAAAAGCCTATGGCAACCTTAGCAATAACAAATCAGAACCTGTACGTGTAGACGACATTTATGATATGGCTTCGGTTACAAAAATTTGTGCCACCACCATTTCAATCATGAAATTATATGATGAGGGAAAAATAGACCTGAAAAAAACATTAGGTGATTACCTGCCGTGGGTTAGTGGCAGTAATAAAAAAAATTTATTGATCGAAGATATTTTATTACACCAGGCTGGCCTTGTTGCTTACATCCCTTTTTATAAAGAAACCATTAATGCTGATGGCATCCCATTACGTAAATTTTATTCGTCAAAGCAAAGATCTAAATTCAATATCCGGGTTGCAGAAAAACTTTTTATGCGAACCCGGTGGAGGGATACATTATATCAACGAATTTTACAAAGCCCATTGGGGAAAAATGGAAAATATATTTACAGTGACAATGATTTTATTTTTTTAGGCAAGATAGTGGAAGCCCTAAGCGGTATGCCCCTTGATGAGTATGTACAAAAAGAATTTTATACCCCGTTGGGATTGCAATCAACCGGATTTTACCCCCGGGATCATTTTCCGCTCAGCCGGATTGCACCAACCGAAAACGAAAAATATTTCAGGCTCCAGCAGCTCCGTGGAGATGTACACGACCCCGGTGCAGCCATGTTTGGAGGAGTAGCCGGGCATGCTGGCTTATTCAGCAATGCCGGAGATATTGCTGTGATCATGCAAATGCTTTTAAATGGCGGGACCTACAACAATAAAAAATATTTAAACCCCGAAACCATTGAATTATTTACTGCTTATCACAGCGTCAACAGCCGTAGAGGTTACGGTTTTGATAAACCGGAAAAACCTGCCCGCCCGGGGGGCTGGGATAATGCCACAAAGCCCGAAGCTTTTCCCTGCTTACTTGCCTCACCACTAACTTTTGGGCATACAGGATTTACGGGTACCTGTACCTGGGCCGACCCTGCACATGATCTTGTATTTGTTTTTTTAAGCAACAGGGTTTACCCCGAAGGAGGTGATAATAAAAAACTGCTGACCATGAATGTAAGGGGTAAAATACAGGAAGCCGTTTATAAAGCGATGGGATTAGATGAATAAAAATTACCGTCTGTGATTAATTCTTTTGGATGAATTGATAAAATGCTAGTTAAGGTCGGTTGAGCTTTCAGGTAATTTTTGATACTCCCCTTTAAATGCATAATATCCAAAGATCATCATACCAATGGCAATAGGTGTAAAAATGGTGATGATGATGATCCAGGGAATTGGTTTATTAATATCTTTTATGCCATTGTTATTTATATTATGCACAGCCCCGATCACCAAAAAATAAATGATTACAGGTGCAATGATCATCAAAAAAAATCCTGTTATTTTTTTAATTGTATTCATAAAATTATATCTGCCGGCCGGCAGGTTAATCATTAACATCTTTATCGATCTTATTACTTAAATATAAAGCACCAATTATAAAACACAAAGCGGCAACGCCAATTGGATACCAAAGTCCTACTAACGGATCTTTTACAAATGAGGTGGATAATAAAGTGGCAATAAAGGGCACCAACCCCCCGAAAACACCATTACCAATATGATAAGGCAGGCTCATGGAAGTATAGCGGATCTTTGTTGGAAATAATTCTACCAAAAATGCAGCTATGGGGCCATATACCATAGTTACAAAAATTATCATTATCCAGACAAGTAAAATGAATTTACATTTTAGGGGTGAAGATAAAATGATGTTAGAAAATGATGGCTTACTGGTCTTCAAAGACAATGCTTTAAAACTATTGACTTCAGTAGTAACAGTATCTGACCATGTATTAGTGAATTTATTTCCCGAATAACTGTAAATACTTTTTACATTTCTGATGTATATGTCAACCCCATCTTTATTCCTTATCGTATCTGATTTTAACAGGTGATTTTCAACGGCAAAACTGAATTTTTTATTATCATGCTCCTTGTCAAAAATCATCATCCAGGACTTTGCATCTGCATCTTTT
>JAYVUE010000230.1:0-10413 GCA_043788195.1 Chitinophagaceae bacterium | reverse complement strand
CTTATCATCACGTGCGAATAAAAGATGAAGCGATCATTGCAGCGGTTGAATTATCGCATCGTTATATCACCGATCGTTTTTTACCTGATAAGGCGATCGATCTTATTGATGAAAGCGCCGCTAAGCTTCGCCTGGAAATGAATAGCATGCCGGAAGAATTGGATGAACTGGAAAGAAAGATCCGTCAGCTTGAAATTGAAAGAGAAGCGATCAAGAGAGAAAATGATACGGCAAAATTGAAAGAACTAAATACAGAGATATCGAACCTCTCTGTTGAGCGTGATACTTTAAAGGCGAAGTGGCAACAGGAAAAAGAGATCGTTGAAAAAGTGCAGAATGCAAAAGCTGAAATTGAGAATTTAAAATTAGCCGCTGAAAAAGCCGAAAGGGAAGGTGACTACGGACAGGTAGCAGAGATACGTTACGGTAAGGTACAGGCGCAGGAAAAAATAATTGAAGAATTTTCAAAACAATTGGCTAACTCAACTGAAAAAAGATTACTTAAAGAAGAAGTTGATGCAGAAGATATTGCATACAATGTGGCCAAAGCAACCGGAATACCGGTTATGAAAATGTTGCAAAGCGATAAAGAGAAATTATTGAACCTGGAAGATGAATTACATAAAAGAGTGGTGGGGCAGAAAGAAGCCATTGAAGCAGTTTCTGATGCGATCCGCAGAAGCAGGGCCGGGCTACAGGATCCCAAAAAACCCATAGGATCATTTATTTTCCTGGGAACTACAGGGGTAGGTAAAACAGAATTGGCCAAAGCACTGGCTGATTATTTATTTGACGATGATAATATGATGACAAGGATTGATATGAGTGAATACCAGGAAAAACATGCTGTGAGCCGCCTGGTAGGAGCTCCTCCGGGTTATATTGGATATGAGGAAGGCGGACAATTGACAGAAGCAGTAAGACGAAAACCTTATAGTGTAATCCTGCTGGATGAGATTGAAAAAGCACATCCTGACGTTTTTAACGTATTATTGCAGGTATTGGATGATGGCAGGCTGACCGATAATAAAGGTCGTATGGTGAATTTTAAGAATACGATTATCATAATGACCAGCAATATGGGAAGCCAGATCATTCAGGAAAACTTTGAAAAAGTAACAGAAAAGAATAAGGATGAAATTGTGAACAGTACTAAGGCAGAAGTGTTAACTGTATTACGCCAAACCATTCGCCCCGAATTTTTGAATAGAATTGATGAGGTGATCATGTTTCAACCTTTGATGAAGAAAGAGATAAAGGGAGTTATTAAGATACAACTGGATAACTTAAAACAACTGGTAGCAGAAACTGGTGTTAATTTGCAGTTCAGTGAATATGCTTTGGATTACCTGGCTGAGAATGGGTATGACCCACAATTCGGAGCAAGACCTTTGAAACGACTGATACAAAAAGAAATAGTGAATAGGCTAAGTAAAAGAATTTTAAGTGGTGATATTGATAAATCACGATCTGTATTAGTAGACGTTTTTGATGGAACTGTTGTTTTTAGAAATGAGGCCCCGGAAATTGAGAAACCAAAAGCAGTAAAAAAATAATCAGGGGTATCGCAATACGAATCTTGCGAAGCCGGTTTTAATAAAAGACTGTTGTTTACAACAGCAAAAAATAAATATTATGGCAATGAAAGTTAAAGAGGTGGTAGAGATCATTCCACCAAAAGATATTTTTGTAGGTAATCCGGATGCGTCAGTTACTTTGATGGAGTTTGGTGAATATGAAAATGAAGATTGTGCAAAAGCAAATGAAGTAGTGAAAAAATTATTGGAAGAATTTGATGGGAAAATAAAATTCCAGTTCAGGCACTTTCCACTTACCAGGATACATCAACGCTCAATGAAAGCTGGTGAAGCTTCTGTTGCCGCATCCCAGGTTGGTAAGTTTTGGGAAATGCATAATATTCTTTTTGATAACCGCCGTCAACTGGGCATAACCAGTTTAAAATTGTATTCCAGAGAAGCGGGGATCAGCAATAAACATTTTTTAGATGAATTGATCAATTCAACATACGGGTGGCAGGTCCGCAACGATCTAAATGAAGGCATTGATAAAGGGGTACGTGATGTTCCGGCTTTCTTCGTTAATGGTGAACTGGTTACAGGCAAAGTTACTTTTGAAAACCTGAGTAAAAGTATTGAGTTGGCATTGAAAAAAGTTAAGAAAAAAGCACCTGTTAAGCAAAGAGCATAAATTTTTAAAAAGCCCGCAATTTATGCGGGCTTTTTAATATTATTTATTGATGAGTTACTCCACATCTACGCTATAAGCAATAAATTCTTTTCCATTAACTGATATGGTCAAAGGATAATTTCCTTCTACCTCAAATTTGTAAACGATATTAAGTGTTCCATTTGTAAATGAATAGTTGACCTCTTTTGTTTTTTGTTTCTTTTTTTCTCCTGCCGTGATAGTTACCTTATTAATATTTGCTTTAGGGCCAAGTATAAAATTAAAAGTTTGGGAGCTGTTTAATTTAACTTTTAAACTTCCATCATTTGGTATTATTTTTTTTAGATCAAGATCATAAGCCACTGCTTTTATAATGGGCAACTCAAAAAAATCTTTTTTATTTTTTGATGCTCCACCCAGTTTCCAGGCTTCATTATCCGGGTAATGTTGTAAATTAAAAATAGTTTTATCTGCAAAAAAATAAGCAACATTAAAAGACTTTGTGAATAATTTCATTTCAGTATCCGTAGTACCGCTACCCCAGGCAGGATCTACATAATACCAGGTATCCGGACTTTGTCCTAATTGAACAACTGCCCATGAATGGTTGATCTCTGCTTTTGTTTCCCCGATCTGTTCAACACTCGTTTTTACAAAACCATCAGCAGTAAGGCAACGGATATTAGCGCTGCTGCTCATATCCTGGAACAAAGATGCAAATCCAATACCAACAGCTCTTCGGTATAATAAAACTTCTGTAGGGGAATTCTTTTGTGTATTGCCGGTTCGTGCGGCTTTGCAGTCATAGCTGATATTGTTGGCGATCCAATAATAAATAGCCCTCAGTTTATCTACCTTATCAGAAAAAGGTTTGGAAACCAGGTTACTGATCGTTCCCATATTCAAACTGTCAAGACTACCCAGTTTTTGCACATATTCATCAACTGCTTTAAAATCCCTGCCGGGGGTTTGAGTAAAAGCATTTATAGAAATGCAGAGTAAGAAAACAAAGAAAAGTTTTTTAATACAATTGATCATAATTCAAATTTAGATTTCTAAAAGTTAATAAATGCTCAAATCCGGGTGAGTCACCTTTTGGGAGGTAACTCACCCGGGTGTGTTTACTTATTAAAATCAAACAAAGTGGCAGTAAACACTCCACGCTCTCTATTTTTAAAAACTGCTTTCCAGTTACCATTATACCTTATCAATGTTGGAACAAGATATTCACCGTATTTTTTTAATTGCACTTCCATTTGTATTTTAAAATCGTACACCATTGCATCATAACTTAGTGAATAGTTCCTGGCCAGCACATCATAAGTCTTATCATTAAACCAGGTGGTCATTTCATCGATCACAACATCGTTTTTATAATCAGGTTTTACCGTTTGTTTAAAGATATAACAACTGGTATTGTTATAAATTTTCATATCTATATTCATGTCATATTTCCCCGACATATCTTCATCAAAAATGGCTGTTTTATCGCTGATGAACGGAATCCCGTTTATTCTTTTACCGGGGTTAAAGAAAAGCATTTTTAATTGTTCCTTGTGTTTTTCCATTCCGCTTTTACCTGATGTACTGAATTCCCTGCCTGCCACAATATTATCTTCCCCGCATATTGAATCTTTGGTGAAGAAAAGTGAAGAATAAAGTTGGGCTGTATAATAATTAAAATTATGGTCATCATCATAAATATCACCGGTCACCTGCTCTTCCAGTATTTGCATAGTACGGCAATCAGGGCTGCGTAACTGTATCGTTTTACTGTGTAAGCCGGCTTTTATTTCGCCGTCACTGTTGTTCATGCGGATATCATTGATGGCAGAAAACTGAAGTATGCGGAGGTTTCGAAATGCCTTATAGAAGGAACTGTCATTTTTTATCCTTGTAATAAACACCGGCACATTCAGCTTGTTACTTATTACAACTTCACTTAGTGTGATCATATTTTTACCTATCGTAACAATAGAGTCGGGTTTTTGTGCAAGGGTGGTATAAAAGCCCATAACCAGTAAAACAGAAATAATAAGGCGTTTCATCAGGTACAAAGTAATTACTTCTTTTAAACATAATTTCAAGTACCGAATATTAATTATATTTGGCGCCAAAACTAAAATAGAAAATATGAAAAAAGCACTTTCGGTAGCTTCCATTTTATTCATAGCCAATGCCTCCTTTTCGCAGGTATCTGTGAGCGACAGTTTAAAAAAACATTATTTTAATACCTATGAACAGGCACTGAAATACAAAGATATTGGACTGGCCATCAATTCTCTTAATAATGTGATAGCAGAGATGCCCGCTAACATGGCGTTGGCATATAAAGACTCTTTATCAATGTTATATTTTAACAAAAAAGAATATTTATCTTCTTTGTTAACGGCGCAGGAGGTTTATAAAGCCAATCCTTCCAATACAAACGCATTGGCAAGGATGGGCGATTGTTACCAGGTTGGGGGCGATTATAAAAATGCTGCTGAAGTATTTGAGATTGTAGCCCCTGCATTAAATAGTCCATTCTATTATTACCAGTTGGGGGTTTGTCAGTACTCCCTAAAAAAAACAACCGAATGCCTGGCCAGTGCCGATAAAGCGCTGTCTGATACCAACAGCAATCATATCCCGGTAATATTTGTTTTAAGCAATGGCAGTGAACAACAGGTGCCTTTAAGTGCTGCCGCACTCAATATGAAGGCTGTTGTTATGATGGGTAATAAAAATTTTACACAGGCAAAACAGTTATTGGAAAATGCATTAAAGATCTTTCCTGATTTCCAGGGGGCAAAGCAAAATGTGATCACCTGTGATACAAATATAAAAGGGACTAAACCAACCAGCACCCCCAAACCAAAGGGATAAATAAAATATTTTGAGAAACTTTAAAAAGGTTGCTATTTTTAAATAGCAGCCTTTTTTATTTAGATCAGTGATCCTCACAAATTTGTTTGGTATAAAAAAAGTATGATCTTTTGGACCATACCTTTTTTAAAATTAATTTCATCTGACTGACTGGTATATAAAAAAACTATTTTTAGACAGCTTCTAAGATAAACTATTCTTTATTTTTAGTCTTTACTTTTTCAGCCCCCTGCATTGGAACAGGTGACGCTTTAATAGCAGGGTTAATAACAGAGGCAGGAACTTCTTCCAGTTTAAGCTGTTTTGAATTATCGATCTTAACCTCGGGTAATTTGGTAGTATTAACAACTTTTGATGCCGGTGCAATATCACTAATAAGTTCTGCATTTGCTGTTGAAACAGATATCGGCAAAAGTGGTTTAGCTACTTCATTAACTGTTTGAACTGAGTTTGGTTTTAAATTTTCGACAGGTTGCTGAACCAGAACCTCAACAGGTTTAATAGAATTGGTTGAATTAATTTTATTTTCTATTGCAACTTTTCGTTCAACCTTTACATCTTTCACTGGGGCTATACTACCACTAATATCAGCAGGCTTAGTTGCAATTTTGGTAGAAGGTGTTAATGCTACACTTCCGGTATTATCTATACCTGTTACTTTGTTTTTAGCTACAGGTTGTACAACAGTATTGGTTGAACTAATAACAAGTTCATTCGTTTTTGCAGGGGTTACAGTTTTAGCTGGTACATCAGATACACTGCTCTGCGCAAAAACTAATGATGTACAAAACAAGAATGCGATAAAGAGAAAAATATTTTTCATAATTTTTATTTTATAAAATTAATTCAAGAAACTAATTTAAAAAAAACAGGTATGATCTTTTGGATCATACCTGTAAGTTAAAACTATCTTTTAACAGATTCCTTAATCTTTACTCTTAGTTTTTGCTTTTTCTCCGCTTTGTGTAGGAACATCAGGCGATTTTGTAGTAGGATTAACTACTGAAGCAGGAACTTCTTCCAGTTTTACCTGTTTAGAATTGTCGATCTTAACCTCAGGTAATTTGTTGCCATTTGCAACTTCTTTAGATTGTGCTGAACCATTTAGCAGATCACCATTGATTCCGGTAGTGTTCAACTTTAAGATCGGGTTAGTTACAACATTAACTGGCTGAATAGTGTTAGCCTTTTTATTTTCAACTGGTTGTTGAATTGGGGCCTCAGCAGGTGTTACATTAGTATTAGTTGAGTTAACTGAATTTGAAGGAACAAGTTTTGTTTCAACTTTCTTTTCAGTTACCGGAGCTACACTGCCGCTGTTATCAACTGTTTTTACAACTGCTTTCTTTTCAGTTACCGGAGCTACGCTACCACTGTTATCAACTGGTTTTACAACAGCTTTTGTAGCTACCTGCGGGGCAACACTTCCACTGTTGTCTATTACTGTATTCTTTTTTTCTACAGCTACATTTACTCCGGTATTATTGGAGTTGATAGCAGGCTCCTGATTTTTATTCGGAGCATTTGTTGTCAGTTTTGACTGAGCAACTACCTGGCTATTTGATGGAGCCTGTGCCTGAATTGCATCCGACCCGACAAATAGTATTGCTGCAATGATTGCTATTTTTTTCATTTTATAATTAGTTTTTATTTATTAATTAGTTTTTGTAATAGATTTTACGCCTGATACTGGTTGAGCTTTTAAATTATTGATTTCAGTCTTTAACTCATCAATCATTTTTTGTTGCTCTTTCATACCATTGATAAGCATGTAGATCATTGCACTGTTATCTACTTTTAAATAATCAACGTTTCCTTTTTTGGCAGTTCCAACCATATATGGAGCTACTTCATTTAATTGCTGAGCTATTACACCTACATATTCAGGTTTAGTATCGTAACCAGAAAGTGCATTGTAATGATAGCGTACCGGTTGTATAGCCAAAACTGATTTTAAACCATCAGTGTATGGAACTACATCTTGTTTTAACCTGGCATCAGAAGAAACAGCCCATGATCCACCACCTGGTTTAGATGCGATACCGTTCACTTCTAATAAAGTTCCCGGAGTAAGTGTTCCAATACCAACATTGCCGCTACCCAGATCAGCTGTCAGGATCGAACCATTTATCAAAGCGCCTGCATTATCACTAACAGACATAAGTGTAAAAGTACCATTACCTGAACCACCGGCTACTATTTGGTTTACAACTTTAGCTACCCTTGTGCCGGAATTTGCGGCTGTATTTTCAATATATAAACCAGTACCTCCAAATGTTGCAGCAGTCATATTAGCTGTTAGGGTAATGCCGGGAGCAAAAAGATTGGTAATGCCTGAAGTAGCACCAGACTGTACGATGTGCATTTTATTTTGCGGATTCGCAATACCAACGCCTACATAACCTGTACCACGTTGAATACGCATTCTTTCTCCACCTCCACCAAGTTCAAACCACTGGTAGTCATTATTAATAGGTTCGTTACGTGTATTCCACATTCCAACACCAGCTTTTTGGAAGCGAAGTGCAGCATCACCACTGGCAGCATCAATATCAACAACTGAGAAGCTTGCAGTTGACTTACTACGTATACCTGTTCCACCACCATGCTCAACATCTAACCTGTAAGCAGGAGAAACTGTAGCACCGATTCCTACGTTACCAGTACCATCCTGGATAACCATGCGGCTTCCGCCACCACCTAATTCAAAAATCTCTAAATAATCATCAGCAGGGCGGTTACGGATATTCCACTGATTAACTCCGGCTCTTGCAAAACGCAAAGCAGCATCTCCATTGGCAGCATCAATATCAACAACAGAGAAAGAAGCTGTAGACTGGCTGCGGATACCTGTACCACCACCATGTTGTACATCTAAACGATAAGCAGGAGAAACGGTTTGACCGATACCTACATTACCTGTAGCACGCTGAATAACCATGCGGCTACCGCCACCACCAAGTTCAAACCACTCATAATAATCATCAGCAGGACGGTTACGAGTATTCCACATACCTGCACCTGCTTTTTGGAAACGTAAAGCTGCATCACCATTGGCAGCATCAATATCAACAACAGAGAAAGAAGCTGAAGACTGGCTGCGGATACCTGTACCACCACCATGATTTACATCAAGGCGATAAGCAGGGCTGATTCCACCGATACCAACATTACCTGTACCATCCTGTATCTGAACTCTTTCACCGCCACCACCTAATTCAAATATCTGGTAGTCATTAGTAACAGGATTGTTACGTGTATTCCATTGGCCAATACCTGCTTTCTGAAAACGCAAAGCAGCATCACCATTTGATGCATCAATATCTACAACCGAGAAAGAAGCTGTAGAGCGGCTACGGATACCTGTATTACCTGCATGCTCAACATCTAACCTGTAAGCAGCAACACCATTTGGACCAATGCCCACATTACCTGTACCATCCTGGATATTCATCCTTGGTCCGCCACCGCCTAATTCAAAGATCTGAAGATCGTTCACAAAACCCACAGATGGGTTGTTACGGATATTCCACTGGCCAACGCCATTACTATACATACGGAAAGCAGCATCACCATTAGATGCATCAACATCTATTACAGAGAAACTGGCAATTGATTTACTGCGGATACCATCACCTCCGGTATTGGAAACATCCAACCTGTAACCAGGAGTTATTGTATTAATACCAACCTGGGCACCATTATCAAATATCTGAGAACAAACAATATTAGAAGTTGTAGGAGAAAATTTAGGAACAAAATTTATTGCACAACCAAGGCCGGTAATAAGGCCTAAGCTGGCTGGACTGCGCCAGGTGGCATTACCAAGCGCATCAGTAGCGCCCATAATAAAATTAATAGCAGCACCCTGTCCCTGGAACTGTAATCTACCACTGGTTTGCAGCGCATAACCTCCGCCTATGGCATAAGCTCCAACACCTGTACCTGTAGGTAAAACTGAAACACCTATCGTACCATAACCTGTGTTTGAAATACCTGCTGTACCAAAGCCATTAATGCTTGATCCCTGAACACCGATACCGGTGCTGGATATTCCACCAATTGCAGTTGGTAAAGGGTTAGCGGCCAAATCAGATACCAGGAACTGTGTGCCTGGAAGGATTGCACCCCTTACACCTATTAATGATCCGTTTGGAGCTGCATTATTAGCCGTTTCGGCATTGGTAATTATTGTAGTAATCGCTGTATTTGCTGCATTGGTATTAGCGATAAGCACTGCTGTTCCTGCACCTGATGTAGAAGCATTCAATGCATTACCATTACCCGCAGTTGTAGCATTGACTACAGTACTGTTATTTCCAGCCAGCAAATTAAAATCACCGGCACGGCCACTTGTACTTCCCCCTAAAATACCTGGCCCATTTCCAAGTGCAAAACCGTATACACCTACGCCACTATTATTAGCTACTCCAAAAACACCTATGCTGGAGCTGCTTGTACCAAATAAACCTACACCGTTGTCACTTTCGCCCCAGCCACCTTTTTTAGTAGTTGGGATGCTTATACCACCACTTCCATTAATACCATGCACAGCTGCGGGGGTTGGGTCTGTGGTAACCAATATCGCTGTAATGGCATCAGCCTGTGTACCCACATTTGTATTTTGAAATAAACCTGCACGGCCTAAACCGGTTTGGTTTGAGAAAACGTTATTTGATGTATTGGCAGGATTTTGCTGAACAAATAAACCAGCACCGTTAGTACCGGTACTGTTTGCACGAATTCCCCAGCTTGGGCCTGTACCGTTAGTTGTTACTTCCAAAGCATTGGCAGTACTTGCTGCATTATTTACCTGGAAAAAAGCGCCACGGCCTGTTCCGGTATTGATACTGCTTAAGCCATTACCTACACCATTGGTTTGAATATTTACTGTATTAGCTGTATTGGCAGCATTTGTATTTTCAAAAAAACCGGAGTTATTTGTATTACTTATTCCATAAACACCAATACCTGTTGTACTTTGTCCGTAAATACCGGCACCGGTACCACCTGTAGTCTGACCAAAAACACCAAGTCCGCTTTGACTTAAGCCATAAACACCCCAACCGCTTCCGGCATGTGTACCTGTAACACCAATACCTAAATTACCAGTACCATTATTATTACCTCTTAATGCTGCAGAAGATGATCCCGGAGAAGCTGAAGAGATAGTACCTAAAATTGCAGTTGCAATTGCATCCTGGCTTGCACTTGAACCAGTGATGGCTCCTAATGTTCCGGTAGGTGATGAATTGGTCATCCCGATCAACTGAGAAGCAGGGAAATTAAATGTTTTTATTAATGGGAAAAATATCAGGGGATTAGGATAAGTTCCTGTCAGATCTCCACCTGCTGGCC
>JAYVUE010000229.1:0-3325 GCA_043788195.1 Chitinophagaceae bacterium | reverse complement strand
GCAGAAACCTTTTTTGCCTTGGCCATATGTACTTACTAATAGTGTAAAGATAAAACAAAAGCAACAGGCTTTGGTTGCTTAAAATTTTGTTTTATTAATTTGCATTTTCAAACCATTACTATGTCACTTAATTTATTTGGAAAAAAAGATAATGCTACTCCGGAAAGTATTTTTACAGACCGTACCTACATGAACTCCGTTGCCAAAATGAATGCCTGCCTGGTATTGGCCAAAGAACAACCCCAGGCTGTATTTATTTGCTGGTTTGCAGATACCCTTAAAAAATTCAAAGAAGCATTTCAACAATCAGGTCTGGATGAATCAAGAGTAATGGATGCAAAAAATATATATAGTGGCATGTTCACCAATAAAATACCTTTTTTTACTGAACATTATCCTTTACATGCCAAAGAACTGGCCCTGGTGGAACATTGGAACCTTCATCAAATAGTTGTATACAGTGCTATGGATGAAGCCTTGTTTCTTCATTTTGGCAGCGAAAAAATGTTGCCGTTAATGAAACTGCTGGGTATGAAAGAAGACGAGGCGATTGAACATTCATTCGTAACAAAATCAATCGTAAAAGGGCAGGCTAAAATAGCTGCCCAGGTGGAAATTGAACTGCCAGCCAATTCCCAGGCAGAATGGATGCAACGAAATATCAAACAGTAAAATTAATTCAGTCTTTTATGTAGCCGTAATTTTATTGTCTGTAACCCTTTACCATCAAGGATTTATGATATACTGACAATAATTTTACATTTTTAATTTGGTATTTTGGGCGATGTGATGATATCTTTGCAGCAGTTCTTTATACATCTCTTATCAAGAAAGGCAGAGGGTAATGGCCCGATGAAGCCTTGACAACCTATCCCGTTATTTAACAGGAAAAGGTGCCAATTCCACCCCGATGGTTATCGGGACAGATAAG
The DNA here is from genome assembly GCA_043788195.1 of Chitinophagaceae bacterium. Classification (GTDB taxonomy): domain Bacteria; phylum Bacteroidota; class Bacteroidia; order Chitinophagales; family Chitinophagaceae; genus Ferruginibacter. The sequence goes on along the minus strand of JAYVUE010000229.1, from coordinate 2,394 downwards.
TCAGATCCACAGCTTTCACATATCATTAAAATATTACAAGCTCATCTGATTTATCGGGTGAGCTTTTTTTATGTGCTGCCCGGGGCAATACTTAAAGCAGTTTCCTTTCTTGAACAAGAATGAATAAGGATGTATTTATTCATTATTAAAATTTTTCATTTTGTCAACAAATCAATTGAATATCGGCTTATTTGGGTTTGGCGTGGTAGGTAAAGGTTTATACGATGTATTGCACAGCACACCAACATTACAATCCACTATAAAAAAAATCTGTATCAAAAACACCGATAAAACAAGAAGTATCGGTGCCGAAAATTTTACTGCCGATGCAGATATTATTTTAAATGACAGTGAAATTAATGTGATTGTTGAAGTAATAGATGATGCCGATGCAGCATTTAAAATTGTAAAAAAAGTTATTGAAAGTGGTAAGCCAGTGGTGAGTGCCAACAAAAAAATGATTGCTGAGCACTTTGAAGAACTATTAGCCTTACAGGAAAAATACCAGACCCCGTTTTTATACGAAGCTTCCTGCTGCGCCAGTATGCCCATTATCCGTAACCTGGAAGAGTACTACGATAATGACCTGCTGCAATCTATCCGGGGTATCATTAATGGCTCCACCAATTTCATCCTCACCAAAATTTTTGATGAGCAACTGGAATTTAATGCGGCGTTATTAATGGCTCAACAATTGGGTTTTGCAGAAAGCAATCCCAAATTAGATATCGGAGGTTTTGACGCTGCTAATAAACTGGCCATTTTATTGGCACATTCATTTGGTGTGGTGGCAAAAACCAATGAATTTATTTTTAACGGAATTGAAAATATTTCTTTGAATGATGCCATTGTTGCCAAAGAAAAAAAATATTCCATCAAATTGGTGGCAAATGCTCAAAAGTTACAGAATGGCAAACTGGCGGCCTTTTTACTCCCCCAGTTTGTAGCCCCCACAGACGATTTGTACTATGTAAAAAATGAATTCAACGCCTTAACCACCGAAAGTACTTTTGCTGATAAGCATTTCTTTAAAGGAAAAGGTGCAGGTGCCTTTCCTACTGCTTCAGCAGTGCTAAGCGATATTTCGGCCCTGCGGTATGACTATAAATATGAATACAAAAAAATTCACCATCATACAGATACTGTATTAACCACAGACTATTACCTGAAGGTTTTTGTAAGTGTTGATGATATTAATAAATTAAAGAAAGAAAGTTTTGAATGGATAGAGGAATGGCACAATGAGTTTAAGTTCAGCTGGTTAACCGGCGTAATACATGCCAACAAACTATTTACCACCGATTGGTGGAAACTGGATGGCGTTTCACTGATATTATATCCTGAAGCAATTATTGAAGATGTGGAATATAAAAAAATAAGCAAAAGAAGCCTGGAACTGGCAGGGGTGGTATCATAAACAATGCTGCGCTGTTCTGATAAAACAATGATTAACATAAAAATATTAGTCAGTCTGAATTTTGTATATTAACTTTGTCTATCTGTTTAATAGACTAACCAGTCACGATTATTATATGTATAATTTAACCTCCATAATGGGTAAGTGCAATTGTTGCATTATTAAAATGTACCGCTGTTGATACCAGCCTTTTATTCCACTATCAATTCCTAACTATTTTATTATAAATGCCAAACACACCTAAAAATATTATACCTGAATTACTCTACCAGTCTGATAGACTAAATATCCCCGCATTTATTGAAGTCCTGGTAAAACAATTCCCTGCCCAGGTTACTTTTTCTACCAGTTTTAGTTACGAAGACCAGGTGATCACTAATGAAATACGGGCTAACCAGTTACCCGTTAAAATATTTACACTGGATACCGGCAGAATGTTTGCAGAAACCTATTCGGTTTGGAACAGCACCAACGAAAAATATAATACTACAATAAAAGCTTATTACCCCCAGGCAGATACTTTACAGGAATTTGTTGAAGCAAAAGGTCCCAATTCCTTTTACGAATCGGTGGATAACCGTAAACAATGTTGTTTCATCCGAAAAGTGGAACCATTGAAAAGAGCATTAGCTGGTAATATTATCTGGATAACCGGTTTGCGTGCAGCACATTCTGCCAACAGAAATAACCTGCCTGTTTTGGAATGGGACGAAAGCAATCAAATAATCAAGTATCATCCAATTTTACATTGGACAACAGAAGAAATAAAAACCTACATCAATAAAAATCAGGTGCCCTGCAACCCTTTACATGATAAAGGTTTTGTAAGTATTGGTTGTGCACCGTGTACCAGGGCCATTAAACCCGGAGAAGATTTCCGTGCAGGCCGCTGGTGGTGGGAAGATGCTGATAAGAAAGAATGTGGTTTACACGTACACGAAGAAATAAAAAATAACAGTTAAAAATTTTTTAGCTAT
>JAYVUE010000228.1:0-30836 GCA_043788195.1 Chitinophagaceae bacterium | reverse complement strand
TTTCAGTTTCCTTATCATTTGGAAAACTTAATTTATATTTCTCCGTAATGTAATCCAGCTCAAGCCTTCCGCTAAAGATAAATTCATTTCCGCCCAGTTGTTTTTCAACAAATTCTTCGGTATCATATTCATCTTTGATCTCGCCAAAGATCTCTTCCAGCAGATCTTCCATGGTAACAATGCCTGCTGTTCCGCCAAATTCATCTATTACCCAGGCAATACTTTTTCTTTCTTTGCTGAATTTATTCATCAGGTCGGTAGCACTCATACTTTCGGGTACAGTAGGTATTGGCAACAATACTTCTTTTACTGTTAAAGGATGTTTGAAAAGATCGAGCTGATGAATATAACCAAGGATAGAATCGACATTACCATCATATACAACCAGCTTACTTAATTGTGTGCTGATGAATTTTTCCTTAACGGCTTCAATTGAAGCGGTGCTTTCAACCCCTTCTATTTCACGGCGGGGTATCAGGCATTCTCTTAATTTTACCTCCCTAAGTGATAAAGCGTTTTCAAATAGTTCTTTATTGATCTCATTTTCATTTTCCTCTTCATGACTTTTACTTTGCTGAATAAAATGCTCAAGATCCACTTTACTGAAAACATCTTTGTTATTATTTATTTTTACATCAAAAACATATTTCAATATCCAATCAGAAATATAAACAAAGAATGAAGCAATAGAAGAAAAAAGCCAGTAAAAAAAACGAATGAGATAACTAATAATATCAGAGCTAAGCAGTGTAATGTTTCTTGCCTTAAAAAAGGCTTTAAATATAAACTCAACAAAAAGTATGATGAACGTAGATAATATTGTTTCAATAAAAAGCCTGATGTATTTTAATGAATCAGAAAAATCGGTAGGTAGTTTTTTTTCTATCCAATGCCAGATAGGGTATAACATATCCCCGATCAATAAACCATATATTACAAAAACAATATTCAGGCCTACCAATGTTGTGCCAATAAAGCGGGTAGGGTTATCTGCAAATTTTCCCCACACTCTGCCGCTATGTGTTCCCTGCTTTCTGTTTAGTTCAATTGATAACTTGTTAGCCGAAACAAAAGCGATTTCGATACCGGCAAAAAAGCCAATAAAGAACAATGCAGCAATGATGGCGAGAAGTGCTATCCAGTCCATACTATAAAAATAAGAAAGAAGGTTGAAACCTGACTTGTTTTAAAAACAGGAGAGATTTAGGTTATAATAAATACCCTTGTTAATTCTTCGGCTTCAGCACAGGCACTTTGCAGGTCATTATTAACTATGCAATTATCAAACTGGTCTTTAAAAGATAGTTCGAAAGTTGCTTTATTTACTCTTGCTGCCAATGACTCAGCAGTTTCAGTACCACGGCTTTCTAATCTTTTCTTTAATTCTTCAACAGATGGGGGTTCAATAAAAAGGCTGAGCGAAGTATCGGGATATAATTGCTGCACATGAATGGCACCTTTTACATCAATATCCAGTACAGGTATTTTGTTATCATCCCAGATCTGTTGCAGCTCACTTTTTAAAGTGCCATAATATTTTCCTTCATACACCATTTCCCATTCTACAAATTCGTTGTGTTGGATCTTATGCCTGAATTCTTCTTCAGTAATAAAATGATAATCCACCCCGTTCTTTTCTATACCCCTGGCTTTACGTGTGACTGCCGATACAGAAAATGCCAATTGGGAAAAATTTTGCATCAGGTGCCTTGTAATTGAAGTTTTACCAGCTCCGGATGGGGCCGTAATGATCAAAATTTTGTGATTGGGATTGTTCATTTACAAAGAAACTATTAATAATTCAATTTTCTATGGGGCCTAATGTGATTTAAAATGCATAACAAGTTCAACATTGTTACTATTGTTACTTAAAATAAGCTCATCTTCTGTTAAACCAGTGATGGTATAACGGTTAACAGTATTTTTTGAAACAGGCGTACATACTAATATTTTTTCATCCTCACTTAGTAGGTAAGTTCCCTTTGTAACTGTTTTATCTCCCACACTACACAGGTAACTACCGTCTTTGTTGAAAGACCAGTTCAAATCTTTTAAGGCGGATTCTATTTTATCTGCAGCGGCAGAATCTGCTGCAGAAGTAAATGTTTTTTTATCAAGCGGATCAAGGTTGTCGATCTTAACGCAATCCCATTTTTTATTTAGCAATTGCAGGGTTTTATTCTGACAGGAGCTTAATACAAAAATTAATGCTGCTGATGCTAAAAATAATTTCATCTTAAAAATTTAATTAAACCTATAAGGTCTGCCGGGCTAAATAGCAGCGCTGCAGACCTTATAGGTTTTGCAGAAATTAATTTATCCGTGTTATATCCGCCCCTAAATTTCTCAACCGCCCATCAATATCCTGGTAGCCCCTGTCTATCTGTTCAATATTCTGAATTATACTTTTACCTTGTGCACTTAAAGCCGCTATTAGCAAAGCTACACCGGCACGTATATCCGGACTACTCATAGTGATACCCCGTAATTGCTGTTCTCTTTCCAAACCTATTACAACGGCACGGTGCGGATCACATAAAATTATCTGGGCACCCATTTCAATAAGTTTATCTACAAAAAATAAACGGCTTTCAAACATTTTCTGGTGAATCAATACACTTCCCCGGGCCTGAATGGCGGTAACTAAAATAATACTTAACAGATCGGGTGTAAAACCGGGCCAGGGGTGATCATTAATGGTTAATACACCACCATCTAAATATTTTTGTACTTCATAAAATTCCTGAGCCGGCACATGAATATCATCGCCAATAAAATTTAACTGGATGCCAAGTTGCTGAAATTTTTCAGGTATGATCCCTAAATGTTCAATACCTGCATTTTTTATCAGGATATCACTTTGTGTCATCGCTGCCAGGCCAATGAAGGATCCAACTTCAATCATGTCGGGCAACATTTTATGACTTGTTCCACCTAATTGATCAACGCCCTCAATCACTAGCCTATTACTGCCAACACCTGAAATTTTGGCCCCCATCCGGATAAGCATATTGCATAGTTGCTGAATGTATGGTTCACAGGCTGCATTATAAATTGTAGTAATGCCATGGGCCATAGTGGCTGCCATTAAAATATTGGCGGTACCTGTTACGCTGGGTTCATCGAGTAACATTTCAGCTCCTTTCAACCTCTTTGTTTCTAAAAGAAAAAAACCATTTTCGGGCTCGTATGAATATGAAGCACCCAGTTTTTGAAAACCAATGATATGTGTATCCAGTCGTCTGCGTCCTATTTTATCCCCGCCGGGTTTTGGGATATATGCTTTATTAAACCTGGCCAGCAAAGGCCCAGCAAGCATTACAGCACCACGGAGTTTACCACTTTTTTTATAATATGCTTCACTGTTTAAATAATCTATATCAACATCACTGGCCTGAAAAATGCAGGTGTCTTTATTTATTCTTTCGATCTTTACTTTCATTTCGCCCAACAATTCAATCAAAAGGTTTACATCTGCAATATCAGGTATATTATTTACGGTAATTTTATCAGAAGTAAGCAATACTGCAGATATGATCTGTAATGCTTCATTCTTGGCACCCTGCGGGGTAATTTCTCCCGACAATTTTTTTCCTCCTCTTACTTCAAATGATCCCATCGTTGAAAGGCTAAATGAAAAATTATAAATGTTAAATAAAAAATATTATTTCAAAAATAAAAAACCCTGATGTCAATTAATTGAATCAGGGGAATTATGTTTTAAAAAATTGAATTAACAGGTAGGGCTTTAATAACGCTTTTTAAAATTGCGGTTATTGTTTCTGTTATCGCCACCGCTGCCGCCCCTGTTATCCCTTCCGCCACTGCGGTTATCCCTTCCGCTTCCTCCTCTGTTATCACGGCTACCGCCGGTATTATTTCTTCCACCAAAATTTTTACGGTACCCGCTTCTGCTACCATAATCATCATTATCATCCCTGTTATCTACACGGTGTTTTACAAACGGGCGATTATTAAATTCCAACTCACCCTTTGTAATGCTTGATAATTCTGATTGAATATTATCATCATGAACCAGCTCTTTATGCCAGTTGCTGTAAGTGAGTTTCATGTAATAGGCAATAGCATTGGCGAAACCTTGTTTCTTTTCAGGGTTTTCTTCTTTTAAAGCTTTGTCGATAACCACTTCAATATTTTTCCCAAGGTGATTGAACTTAGGATATTTTTTTGGATAGCGAAGGCGTTCAGGCCTTGCCTTTAAAGTTTCTCTTGTAGGAATAGGATAGGGACTCTCTACATCCAGCACAAAATCGCTGATCAAAAAAAGATGGTCCCATAATTTATGTCGAAAGTCTTCTACATTTTTTAAATGGGGATTTAAAAATCCCATCAATTCAATTACAGCATAAGCATTACGCTGTCTTTCTTCTTTATTTTCAATAGACAACAGGTATTCAACCATTTTTTGAATATGACGACCATATTCTTTCATTATTAAATGGTTTCTGGTAGTGTTGTACTCCATGTTTTCAACGTTGAGCATAAGCAAATATAAGGAGTTAAAGTGGATGAAACAAGCTGTGGCTTTGCCGGGAAGGCAGTAAGACCTAAGATAATCGAACTATATGTAATACTTCCCGTCTTCCCGGCTAATAATCTATTTTAAAAAACGGATCCTGGCAAATAATAAGGCGATCAATGCGCCCAAACTATCAGCCGACCAATCAAACATGTCGAAACTGCGACCGGGTACAAAGAATTTTTGAATAATTTCTGTTGTTAATCCCCAGAGAGAAGTGGCAATAGCAATCTTAATGATATAGTTCCATTTTTCCGTTATTGTAAAATCAGATCTCAACACGGGAAGCATAAATAAAAAGGCCAAAATTGCAAATAAGCCCACATGTATCCATTTATCGAAATAAATTTTCCCTAACCAGTCGTTTACAGTTGGCAGTTCTTGTCCCGGCAAACATATTAATGCCAATACAAGAAAAAACCAGGCAATGCCTGGAATAAATTTTTTACCTCCTATCCTCCCTGTTGAGGAACTGAGTTTATTCATTTTTAATTTTTTATGAAACACTTGCAGTATAGTCTGCTGCATTCATCAATAGATCTGTATCGGCTATATTATTTACAGTCATTTTTATCATCCACCCCTGTCCGTAAGGATCAGTGTTCACCAATTCTGGGTTTGCATCCAGTAAAGGATTTGTTTCGGTGATAGTTCCGGCAATTGGTAAAAAAAGATCACTTACAGTTTTTACAGCTTCTACCGAACCAAAAATTTGTTCCGCTGCAAGCGGCTTACCCTTTGCACTGATATCGATATAAACAATATCACCTAATTCACGTTGGGCAAAGTCGGTTATGCCAACAGTTGCTATATTTCCTTCCAATAAAACCCATTCGTGGTCTTTGGTGTAGCGGAGGTTTTCGGGAAAATTCATTTTTTTAGTTTAAAGTTTATATAATAGCTGAAGCAAATTAATTCATTTTCTTATTTTTTATCCGGTATTTTTATTTCATTACCTGGATATACATATGAACATCACCAATTGGCCTGTCGGCCGGACCTTTAGGCACACTGCCAATTTTGTCAATCACTTCAAGGCCTGATTCAACTTCGCCGAAAACGGTGTAATTGGTATCTAAGAAAGGAGTGCCGCCTAAAGTTTTATAAACCTGGCGTTTTACTGCAGAAAATTTGCTGCCCATCTGCATTTCCATATTATTTAATTCTATATCAGAATAAGGCCTTCCCTGAACAATATAAAACTGGCAACCGCTGCTGGCTTTTGCCGGGTTATCAGTTCGGGCTGCCGATAGAGCGCCTTTTTTGTGAAATAAACTGGTATCAAATTCTGCAGGGATGGTATATCCTACATCACCTGAACCCAACATGGCACCGGCAGGAGCGTTTTTACTTTGCGGATCACCACCCTGTATCATAAAACCCTGTATCACCCGGTGAAATAATAAACTGTCAAAAAAATGATCATTGGCTAACTTAATAAAATTATCCCTGTGCTTTGGAGTTTTGTCGTATAAACGAACCACTATCACGCCAGAATCAGTGGTGATTTTTATCCTAACACCGGGTATCTTTTTAATAACAGGTGCCTTAAAAGTAACCTTTGTTGTTTTAGTAACTGTTTGTTTTTTTACAGGTGGTTTTTTTACCTGCGCACTTACATTAAATGCAAAAAAGATCATCAATAAAGCTGTAATTACAATTCTGAATTTGTTCATAAAAAAATATTTATTCTATAAAATTATTGGTTTGGAAATATAATAAAATATGGTCTTTTAAAAAATTTTCCTGCTCTAAAAAACTAAAACCCGGCAATGGTTTTAGCAGTTTAAAATGTGGCCATCCCTGTTCGTCATTACCTTCCAATATATAATAACCGCTTTGCGAAAGTAATGTACAAACTGCAATATGCATCAGGTCCTGCTTTTCTTCCTTGGTAAACTCCTGCTTGCCACTACCTAATTCCTGTATACCTATTAAAAATAAAATACCATCCATATCGGGCTTAATGCCAAACTGCTCTTTGAGTTTTATCCTTAATTTAAGCCACCTTACCTGGAGGTCGTCCTGCATCGTGCAAATATAAATATAATGGAACAAGGATAACACAGGTGATAGGATTTACATGGATCAGATCAATTTGATCCATTCAATCTGTGTTATCCGTGTTCTATTCCTGCTCAGTATCAAAATTGTATATTTGCCAAAATTGTAAAAGGAAAATGTTACAGCTTAATTATATCAGGCAAAACGTTGGTTTAGTAAAGGAGGGGCTAAGCAAAAAAAATTTTACAGATCTATCATTGGTTGATAAAATAATTATTAGTGATGAGCTGGTACGGAAACTAAAAACAGCAACAGAAAACTTACAGGCAAATATTAATGCAACAAGTAAAGATATTGGTATATTGATGGCCAAAGGGGAAAAAGACCTTGCCGAAAAAAGGAAACAGGAAGTAGCTCAACATAAAAACGGGTTACAGGATCTAAACAGGCAATTAGCTGAAGCAGAAAAACTATTGAGTGATGAATTGGTTAAGTTGCCTAATCTTCCGCATATTTCTGTACCTGCAGGAAAAACACCTGAAGATAATGAAGTGGTAAGAGAAGGTGGAACTAAACCAATATTGCCAGCCAATGCTGTACCACATTGGGACCTGATAAAACAATACGGCCTGGTTGATTTTGAAACCGGTGTAAAACTTACCGGCAGCGGCTTCCCCTTGTTTAAAGGCAGGGGCGCAAAACTACAACGTGCATTAATTCAATATTTTTTGGATTATAATACAACTGCGGGGTATATCGAATATTTGCCACCGCTTATGGTAAATGAAGCATCGGCTTACGGTACCGGACAGTTGCCGGATAAAGAAGGGCAAATGTATCATGTAACGGCCGATAATTTTTACCTGATACCAACAGCCGAAGTGCCGGTTACCAACATTTATCGTGATGAGATAGTGGCAATAACTGACCTGCCTGTTATGATGACAGCTTATACTCCTTGTTTTAGAAGAGAGGCCGGAAGTTTTGGAAGCGATGTACGCGGATTAAACAGGGTACACCAGTTTGATAAAGTTGAAATTGTACAATTGGTACATCCGGATAATAGTTATGATGTGCTTGATGCCATGGTGGAGCATGTAGAAAAATTATTAATGAGCCTCCAATTGCCTTATCGCATTCTTCGTTTATGTGGTGGCGATATGAGTTTTGCCTCTGCCCTCACTTATGATTTTGAGGTTTATAGTGCAGCACAGCAAAAATGGCTGGAAGTAAGTTCAGTAAGTAATTTTGAAACCTTTCAGAGCAATAGGATGAAGATCCGGTTTAGGGAGGCTAATAATAAAACTCAACTATTACATTCTTTAAATGGCTCATCTTTGGCACTACCAAGGATAGTAGCTTGTTTATTAGAAAACAATCAAACCGAAACCGGTATAATTTTACCAGAAGTTTTGCATTCCTATTTTGGAGAAACAACCATTCATTAACATTTTTTTTATTGTAATGCCCGATTGGTCATTATAAAGTGCCTATATTTATAAACTTAAAAAAACATAAAACAGCATGAAAAAAGTATTTACAATTATTAGTTTATCCATCCTAATATGGGGCTGTGCAAAAAAAATGACTCCGGCAAAATCAGAAACTCCTTCTACTAATACTTCAAATACGGGGTCAAATAACTCAAACAATACGGGGCCTGTCAGTACAAATAATAATGGAAATTCTTCAAATGAAACTAAAACACCTGCTACAAATACGCAGTCAGTTCCTGTTGGAAATACAGGCACAACCGGAGTTAAAATAGCTGCCCCTAATGCAAATTCTCCGGAAAATCTGGCAATTAAAGATGGCCAATCAACCTATAATGTAAAATGTGGCAGATGTCATGGATTAAAAGTTACAACTGATTATACTGAAGTTCGTTGGGTACAGGTTATGCAGGTAATGGCGCCCAACGCAAAGCTTACAGATACAGAAAAAAATAATGTGCTTGCTTATGTAAGGGCGAACGCCAAGAAGGGATAAATCTTTATTATTTCGTTTCCATTTTTTTAATTTTCCTGTTCATTACAAAAAACCAGGCTGGTGGCACTAATGCCAATATCATGCTGCCGGGATAACCCGTAGGTAATTGCGGGGCATTATCATGATGTTGTAAAACCTGGTATTTTCTGCTCGCCTGGTAATGATGATCGCTATGCCGGCTGAGTTCAAAAAGTAATAACCTTCCTAAAATATGATTGCTGTTCCAGCTATGAACAGGCAATGTACGTTCGTACTTTCCTTCAGCTGTTTGTTTGCGTTGTAACCCGTAATGTTCGATATAGTTTACAGTTTCCAATAAACCAATTCCAATAGCGGCAGCACATAAAAAATAGATCAATATCAGCCAATTAAATATAAAAAATATGGCTGTAACAAATAATAGCTGGATGATCTGTACCTGTAACATTTCATTTCTCCAGTTTAAAACAGAATGGCCCTGTTTTTTCATTTCACTGCTGGCAATTTTCCATGCAGAGAAATAGGAAAAAATGATAGTGCGAAAATAAAAAGAATATACCGGTTCATTGTAACGTGCACTGCTGGGGTCGTGGGGTGTTGCCACATTTTTATGATGGCCTTTGTTATGCTCAATATAAAAATGCATATACAATGAAGTAAGCAGCAATGATTTGGCAAAAACCTGTTCAAATTTGTTGATCCTGTGTCCCAGTTCATGCGCCACATTAATGCCAAAACTTCCACAAATTAACCCCATACTGAAGATACGGCCAGTAATTTCCCACCAGGATAAACCTGGTTGTTGCATGGTTAATAAAAAAAAGTATAGAATAACAAACTGAAAAATAACAATGACGTAAAGCATATAATCGTACAGCCTGTCTTTTTTTGCCAGCTCTTCTTCTACTGAACTAAGATTTTTTTTATCTGGTTTTATTATGAGCTCAGTAAGTGGTATCAGTATCCATGCAAAAAATATTGGACTCCAGGTAAGCCAGCCTGTGTTTGTAAATGATATCATGGCAAGGCCATAAACTGATAATGGCGATAAATATTTAATTGCTTTGATGTGCATTAACCCAAGTTACGAAATATGTTATTTATACCTTACTTTTTTGGGAGATGACTTTAAAGCAAGTCAATCATAACTGAATTCAAATACATAATTTGCTGTGGTTTTGGAAGTGTTAAACCTTAACCCTTTTTAGTAGTCTTAAACTATAATCTATTTTACTTCTATTTATTTTAGCATATGTCAATTTCCAATCGTTTAAAGAATCAACATTTGTTATGGCGGACTGCATTTGGCCCAATGGCCGAAAATGCAGAAAGCCTGGATACTATTACTCCCAAAAAAATGTGGGAACTTTTATTACAAACTTCTGAAAAAACACCTGAAAAATTTAAAGTGGCAAAAAATTTTGCTGAAGAGTATTCAGGCGATAGGACAAAAATGGCTGACCTGCAAAAAAGGGAGTTAACTAAAGAGCAAAAAAAGGAAATTCAACAACAATCCAGGGAAGACCTGAAGAAACTTAATATCCAGTGGTTAAACACCATGATCAACAGTGAGGCGCAATTAAGAGAAAAAATGAGCCTGTTTTGGCACGGGCATTTTGCCTGCAGGATCAATAATGGTTTTTTTCAACAAGAATTGTTGCAATTTATAAGAGAAAATGCGTTGGGTAATTTTAAAGACATCCTGAGGGGGGTAAGTAAAAGTGCAGCCATGATCCAATTCCTCAATAATCAACAAAATAAAAAACAGCACCCCAATGAAAATTTTGCCCGTGAAGTAATGGAACTGTTTACTATGGGAAGAGGAAATTATTCTGAAAATGATATAAAAGAAGCAGCAAGGGCTTTTACAGGATGGGCATTTAATATAAAAGGGGAATTTATTTTTAGGGTTAATCAACATGATGACGGTAGTAAAACAGTTTTAAATAAGACAGGTAATTTTGACGGCGACGATATCATCAATCTTTTGCTGGAACAAAAACAAACGGCAAAGTTCATTACTAAAAAGGTCTATAAATATTTTGTAAATGATACTGTTGATGAGGCTAAAGCAGAATGGCTCAGTAATCGGTTTTATAAAAATAATTATGATTTAAAAAAATTGCTGGAAGACATATTTACCAGCGATTGGTTTTATGATGAAAAAAATATCGGCACCAGGATAAAATCACCTGTTGAATTACTCGCCGGCATCAGAAGATTATTGCCCATGGAAATGGAAAACGACCAATCTCAATTGTTATTTCAACGAACCCTTGGCCAAATATTATTTTATCCGCCAAATGTAGCCGGCTGGCCCGGTGGAAAAAACTGGATCGACAGCAGTTCATTGATGTTACGGCTACGAATACCCCAGATCATTACAGCTAATGAAGCGTTGGAAATTAAACCGAAAGACGATGATGATGTAATGATGGGGCAAATGATGTCAGACAATTTTAAAAGGAAGAAAGACCTCATTAAAAATGGTACTGCCAAAATTGACTGGGCTACAGTGAATAAAATATTTGAAAAAGTACCAAGGGAAAATCTGTTACAAAAAATTAAGGATACAGTTTTACAAACTAAAAGCCAGTTGAGTAATACTATTTTAGATAAATACCTGAATACCGAAAGCAGGGAGAACTATATAAAAAGTATTATCGTAAATGTGATGAGTACGCCGGAGTACCAGTTGTGCTAATTAAGAATTAAGAGTTGAGCGTTAGGAAAACATCGCTGACTGAACAACTCATAATTCTAAACTCATAATTCTAAACTGATTTTATGGTTATTAAACGCAAAGAATTTTTACAGATCGGATCATTAGCCACAGCTTCCCTGATGTTGCCTAAATTTTTAAAGGCATTTGAGCGCCCAATGATGGTGCCCCCGGGTAATAAGGTAATGGTGGTTATCCAGTTTAGCGGCGGTAATGACGGGTTGAATACTGTGATCCCTATACGGAACGATATTTATTATAAAGAAAGACCAAAACTGGGGATCGTAAAAGAGAGTTCATTATTGTTAACTGATGAAGTGGGATTGAACCCTGCCCTTGTTGCTTTTAAAGATCTTTATGACGACGGAAGTTTATCGATAATTAACAGTGTTGGATATCCGAACCCTGATCGCTCTCATTTCCGTAGTATGGATATCTGGCAAAGCGCCAGTGCAAGTAATGAATACGTAAGTACTGGATGGGTGGGAAGATACCTGGATGCACAATGCAAAGGTTGTGATAAACCAACACAGGCCATGGAACTGGATGATGTACTTAGCCTTGCGTTGAAGGGAAATGAGAATAAGGGACTTGCCTTTAAAGACCCCAAAAAATTATTCAATACCAGCAATGGCAAATATTTTAAAGATATTAATAGTAATCATCAGCAAGGGGAAGAAACAATTGATTATTTGTACAAAACCATGAGCGCAACATTGAGCAGTGCTGAGTATATTTACCAGCAAAGTAAGGCTCACCCTTCAAGCGAAACTTATCCTGATACCAATTTGGGAAAGGACCTTAAAACGATTGCATCACTGATCTTTTCTGATATCAATACCAAAGTGTATTATGTTTCACTGGGCAGCTTTGATACGCATGTAAACCAGGATAACCAGCAGACACGATTATTTATTGAACTGAATGATGCGATAAAAGCTTTTACGACAGATCTTAAAAAAAATAACCGCTTCCAGGACGTAATGATGATGACCTTTAGTGAATTTGGCCGCCGGGTTTCTCAAAACGCCAGTGGTGGTACTGATCATGGAACCGCCAGTAATATGTTTTTCATCAGCGGTAACTTAAAAGAAAAAGGGCTGTTAAATGCCATGCCCGACCTGGCCGATCTGAATGAAGGTGACCTGAAACACAAAGTGGATTTTAAAAGCGTTTATGCCACCCTGTTAAATAAATGGCTGGGTGCAGATGATAAGTTGATATTGGGAACTCAGTTTCCGCAGTTGAATTTTATCTAAACTTATTTCACATTTCCCATCCATCTTTTTAAAAACGGAACGGTAAACATCAGTAACATACCAATTACAGCCGAAGCAATGCCAATCTTTAAAATAACATCGGCATAATAGGGTAATGAAAGTATAGGATCATTTTTTGCAAGTATATTCTCAGGCACACTCATCAACGAGCCGATCTTGCTCGCCAGGAATTCACCAATGGCGGAGGCAAAAAACCAGATGCCCATCATTAAGGAAACCATTTTTGCCGGCGATAATTTGGTAACCATGGATAAACCAATTGGCGATATACAAAGCTCACCTAAAATAATAAAGCAATAACCCCAAACAAAAGGCCACAAAGGAATAATACCTGTACTCACATTTGATCTGCAACCTAAATAAAAAATAAGAAAACCAAGACCCTGGAAAATAAAAGACAAGGCAAATTTTAGTGGTGTACTTGGTTCCTTGCCTCTTTTATTTAACCATGGCCAAAGTGGTGCAACGATCAGGGTAAGAACGATAACCCATCCAGGAGGTAAAAAATTATTGATGGATAGTTCGGGTAGATCTATACCAAACAAAACCATTTTTGAATTTCGCTCGGCCAGTAAATTCATAGAGCCGGCATTTTGTTCATACACTGCCCAAAACACAATTGAGAAAATGATCATGATCAATGCTGCAAAAAGTTTTAATCTTGCTCCTTTGTCCAGTTTTAAGCCAACAGAAATAATATATACCAATGAAATTATACCCAACCCAAACATGATATAATCCATTAAATAATACTGGTTAAACAAGGTTACCACCAACGGAACAACCAATAATGTGCCGCCATAGATCAAGTGATCGGGCTTAAGAAAGCCGAATACCGGTTTTTTCAACGCCTCTGCATTCGGCGGTAATCCGCGGTGGCCTAAAAATTTTTTTCCAAAAATAAAAACGATCAAACCTGTTAACATAAATATACCGGCAAGACCAAAACCATAATGCCAGTTTATTTCGGTGCCTACATAAGCGCATAAAAATCCGCCGATTGCGGCGCCGATATTGATGCCCATATAAAAAATTGAAAATCCGCTATCTCTGCGTGGATCATTCTCATTGTATAATGTTCCTACCAGGCTGGAGATATTGGGTTTAAAAAAACCGTTTCCGCAAATAATAAAAGCCATGCCATAAAAAAAACTCCAGTCGTTGGGTAATGCCAATATAAAGTGCCCGATCGACATCATAATACCACCAAACATAACAGCACGCTGGTAACCGATAAAGCGGTCGGCCATAAAACCACCAAACATCGGCATGGTATAAACCAATGCAGCATAGGATCCAAAAATGGCGTAAGCTTTTGGGTCATCGTAATGTAACTGGCTAACCATATAGGCAATCAGCAGCGCCTTCATACCATAAAACGAAAACCGTTCCCACATTTCTGCAAAAAACAACAGGTATAATTGTTTGGGTTGACCGGCAGAAACAGGGTTTATTGGTTGAGGATTTTCCATTCTTTTTTTAAATGATATTATTTAACTCCTTTTTCTTTCATGATCCGGTTCAACCATTTCAGCATAGCAAAAATGATAATGGTTGCAATCATCAACAAAATGAAATTAACCCAAAAGAAGTTGGCTTTATTTTCATACCCATCCCAAAGGGTAGCCAATAACCCCGATAATTTATTGCCAATAGAGGTTGCCAGGAACCATCCCCCCATCATCAATGAAGTAATACGCACAGGGCTAAGTTTAGAAACTAATGATAGCCCCATCGGGCTCAATAATAATTCGCCAATAGTGATCACACCATAAGTTCCCATCAACCACCAGGCACTTGCTTTTTCAGCTCCATTAGCTGATGCATTTACAGCGCCTACCATCACCAAAACTGACAAGGCTGAGATCAACAACCCAAAGGCAATTTTTGTAGGGGTGGAAGGCTCTTTTTTCTTTTGTCGCAACAAAGCAAAAAAAGCAACGATCAGTGGCGTTAACAAAATTACCCAGCCGGGATTAATGGATTGGCTCAGTGGGGTTGACCATAGCGTAGCCTGTGTATTTTCAGCAGGTAATTCCTCCCCCTTTACATTTTTAAAATAAGGAGGAAAATTATATTCTTTAATTACCCGGCCATCTTTTTTCTGGATCCTAAACTGGTTATCATACAACACCACCGAATCTTTTTTGTATTCTTTTTTTTCTGCAAGATTAACAGCGTTAAATATTTTTGCAGCTTCACCTGTTACCTGCCTGTTGGTATAATTATCTGCCCAAATGGTAAGTGCAGTTCCATTTTGTTTGAATACCGCCCAAAACAAAACAACAGCAGCAAAAATGGCCAATAAGGCTGCAATGGGTCTTTTCTCCGTTTTTTCCGCCCTGAAATATAAGGAAGCATAAAAATAAATAACGGGGATACAGGCAAAAATAAAAGCATCATTACTGTCTGATTGAAAAATATTTCCGGGAATCATCCAGCCCAATACACCCGCAATAACAGAAGGCAATAAAATAGTTAGTACAATTTTATAAAAGGGCATATCTGCAGCAGTCATTGGTTTTTTTATATCACCAGAAGCATAATGTTTTGTGCCCGAAATAAAAATGATAACGCCAAGGAACATGCCCACACCGGCTGCTACAAATGCATATTTCCAGCCCCAGATGATTATGATGGCAGCGCTGAAAAAATTACAAATAAAAGCACCGATATTGATGCCCATGTAAAAGATATTATATCCTTCGTCTTTTCTTTTTTCAAATTCAGGCGTGGAATATAAATTCCCCAGCAGTGTGGAAATATTAGGTTTAAAAAAACCATTGCCGAGGATCACCATTGTCATCGACAGGTAAAGCATGGGTAAACTATGAACTGCCATCAGGCAATATCCAATGCCCATCATTAACCCGCCGGCAATTACAGATTTACGGTAACCAAAATACCGGTCTGCAAGCAGGCCCCCAATAAACGGTGTCAAAAAAACCAATGCAATGAAAGTTCCATACAGATCTGATGCCTCTGTATTGGTCATAGCAAAACCATGTTCAACGTTTTTCAGGTACAATAAAAAGATACCGATCATCAGGTAATAACCAAATCGTTCCCACATTTCACTAAAAAATAAAAAGGGAAGTGCCTTAGGATGTTTGCGATCCTGCATGCTGTTTTCGCTCATACCATATCTTTTGTAAGGGAAGATAAATAAAAAAGGTGGTCACCGACCACCGTTTATAATAATATGTAACCTTAAATGCTATTTTATGCCATGCATCATTTTCCTCAATTTGAAGGATAATATAAAAAGAATTACTGCAGCTACACCGGAGAATCCCACAAAGATCATAAAGTAAGTATTTAAACTATCAATGGTTATTCCCAGGAATACCGGGTGCGGGGCCGTTGATTTTGGATCGGGGTAAAGCGAACTCATTGTACCCGCGAGTTTGTTTCCTGTAGCAATTGCCATGAACCAGATACCCATCATCAGCGAAGTAAACCTACCGGGGGCTAATTTATTTACCATGGATAAACCAATGGGACTTAAAAATAATTCACCAACGGTATGTAAAAAGTATAAACCTGTCAGCCATAAGATACTCACTTTCATAAGTGGTTCTGAAGGTGAACCAAATGCTATAAATAAAAATCCAAGCGCCAGGAACCCGAGTCCCATTGCCTGTTTCAAAGGTGCAGGCGGTTCAAATCCTTTTTTTGCCAGTTTGTCCCATAACACAGCAAAAATGGGAGCCAATATTACAATGAAACCTGCATTAAAGCTTTGAAAATAACTGGCCGGCATTTCCCATCCGAATACATTCCGGTCGGTTTGTTCATTGGCAAAGAAGGTTAAAGATGCTCCTGCCTGTTCAAAACACATCCAGAAAAATATCACGAACATCATTATAATTACAACCACCCAAAGCCTGTCTTTTTCGGTTTTGGTCAAAGACCGGTCAGTAAGAATGGCAAAGGGCAGGCAGAGGGTCATTCCATAAATAGCGGAACCCCATATATCAACTTTCAATACCAGGTGAATAAGACAGAATGCTCCAACAATGGACAATACAAGTATGATGAGTTGGGTGGAACTGAATCCTGATTTACCCGTTTCAGAAACCGTAGTGTCTTTTAATTTATTGGGTTCTACACCCAGCGGAACGCCTTCTGAAGAAACAACATATTTATCTTTTGTAAAATAAAAAATAACAAGGCTGATCAGCATACCAATACCTGCAGAGAGGAAGCCCCATTTAAAATCAACCTTTTCGCCCAGGTAACCACAAACCAGCGGCGCCAAAAATGCTCCGGCGTTGATACCCATATAAAAGATCGTATAGGCAGAATCTTTCCTGCTGTTACTTCCCTCTGGGTACAACTGTCCTACCATAGTGGAGATATTGGGCTTAAAAAAACCATTACCAAAGATCAGGAATCCCAAACCCGTCCAGAGCAGGGTGGTTGCCATGGCCGAACCCGAATCGAGCGATGCGCATGTAAATAACAGGAACTGTCCCAGCGCCATTAAGATCCCTCCAACAAAAATGGATTTGCGGTTTCCCCAGTAACGATCGGCAACGTATCCTCCAATCAAGGGCGTCAGGTATACCAAACCGGTATAACTTCCATAAATATTTGAAGCATAAGCTTTATCGAATAAAAGCTTGTCGGTCATGAAGAGTACAAAAATGGCTCTCATTCCATAATAACTGAACCTTTCCCAGAATTCAGTGGCAAATAAGACATACAAACCTTTCGGGTGGCCTGGTTTTTTAATTACTTGTTCATTCATACAGTGTGTTTTTTATGCTTGAAATAGTAGATTTAATACCTCAAAATAGCGAAATTCTGTTTAGAAATACCAAAATCAATACCGCATTTTAAAAAAATAAATTAAGAAAACAGGATATCTGCTTAACTTAAAATAAAATTTATGCTGGATTAATGCGCCAGAATTTTACATTCGCATACCAAACCAACCCTCATTATTAACTCAGTTCACTAATGAACATACTCATCATTGGATCAGGCGGAAGAGAACATGCACTGGCATGGAAATTAATGCAAAGCAGTTTATGCAAACGTTTATTCATTGCTCCGGGTAATGCGGGTACTTTGCAATACGGTACAAATTTACCAATCGCCATAACTGATTTTAAAGCTCTGTCTGATGCATGTTTACAAGAGCAGGTAGATATGGTTTTAGTTGGTCCGGAAGAACCGTTGGTAATGGGTATCTATGATTTTTTTAAAAATAACCCGGTGACTAATCATATACAGGTTATCGGACCGTCAAAAGCAGCGGCCCAGCTTGAGGGTAGTAAAGCATTTGCCAAAGCGTTCATGAAAAGGAATAATATCCCTACTGCTGCTTACCAGGAATTTACAGTAGATAATTATACCCTTGGTATAGATTATATAAAAGGGCATTCATTACCGGTAGTATTAAAAGCAGATGGATTGGCTGCCGGTAAGGGTGTAATAATTTGTCAGCATCACCTTGAAGCGTTATCTGAATATGAATTAATGATACATAGGGCAAAATTTGGTGAGGCCGGAAAAAAAGTGGTGATCGAAGAATTTTTAATGGGCATTGAGTTAAGTATTTTTGTATTAACTGATGGCGAAAATTATTTATTGTTACCAGAAGCAAAAGACTATAAACGGGTAGGAGAAGGTGATACAGGGCTCAATACCGGCGGCATGGGTGCTGTAAGTCCGCTTCCGTTTGTAAATAATGATTTTTTACAAAAAGTAAAACAAAAAATAATTGAACCTACTATTGCCGGTTTAAAAAAAGAAAACCTGGAATATAAAGGATTTGTTTTTTTTGGTTTAATGAATAATAACGGAGAGCCGAAAGTAATTGAATATAATTGCCGCCTGGGTGACCCGGAAACTGAAACCATAATACCCCGTATAAAAAATGATCTGGTAGAATTACTTTTAGCCACATCTCAGCAACGGCTACACGAAATTAGTTTACAAACTGATGAGCGGGCTGTTGCAACAGTAATAGCTGTCAGTGGAGGTTATCCCGGCGAGTATGAAAAAGGAAAATTAATAAAAGGGTTACAAGATGTACCATTACCGGGTAGTTTAATATTCCATTGCGGTACAAAAGTTGAAGGAGAAAATATTGTAACCAATGGGGGCAGGGTACTGGCTGTAACTTCATACAGCGAAACGATCACGGAAGCAGCAGAACAGTCGAATTATATGCTTGAACAACTGCATTATGAAGATATATTTTACCGCAACGATATTGGGTATGAATTCAAAAATGCCTGATCGTTTTCTGCTATTCTAACCAGTAACTAACAGTTTAGGCTAAACGAAATTTAACTCCTTTTCCCCGGCAAGTGACAACTAAGAAAATTAGCAATGAGGCCCACCCTGAATTTTGCAACCAATTCGACAAAATAAAAAATTATGTAAAATGTTGAAAAATAAAGGGTTTGCCGTTGTTAATTCAAATAATTTCCACCAACTTTGCATGCATTAAGTACATTAGTTTTCACTTTATAAAATATGGGCCTCTTTAATTTTTTCACACAGGAAATTGCTATTGACCTGGGTACTGCCAATACCCTCATTATTCACAACGACGAAGTTGTGGTGAATGAACCATCAATTGTTGCACTTGACAGGAACAATCCAAAAAATATTTTAGCCGTGGGTAAAAAAGCATTGATGATGCATGAAAAAACCCATGAGAGCATCCGTACGGTCAGGCCCCTGAAAGACGGTGTGATAGCGGATTTCAACGCTGCTGAGCTGATGATAAGGGAGATGATCAAAATGATCTACCCCAAAAAACCATTGTTTGCACCAAGCTGGCGGATGATGATCTGTATCCCCAGCAGTATCACTGAAGTTGAGAAACGTGCAGTAAGGGATAGTGCTGAACAAGCTGGTGCCAAAGAAGTTTATCTTATTCATGAACCTATGGCTGCTGCATTGGGCATTGGTATAGATGTTGAAGAACCTGTAGGCAATATGATCATTGATATTGGCGGTGGTACAACAGGTATCACGGTTATTGCTCTTGCGGGTATTGTATGCGATCAGAGTATCAGGATCGCCGGTGACGAATTTACCGCAGATATAATGGAAGCCTTACGCCGCTATCATAGTTTATTGATTGGCGAACGTACTGCAGAACAAATAAAAATACAGGTAGGCGCCGCAATGAAAGACCTTGAAAATCCACCTGATGATATTCCTGTTAATGGTAGGGACCTTGTAACCGGTATTCCAAAACAAGTAATGGTTAGCTACCAGGAAGTAGCCGAAGCACTTGATAAAAGTATTTTTAAAATTGAGGAAGCCATTTTAAAAGCCCTCGAAACTACCCCACCAGAACTGGCATCAGACATTTATCGCCGCGGTTTGTATATAACGGGTGGTGGTGCTTTGTTGAGAGGACTTGATAAAAGATTGAATGCCAAAATTAAACTCCCGGTTCACGTTGCCGATGATCCGCTGAAAAGTGTAGTTCGTGGTACCGGTATTGCATTAAAGCATTACGACAGGTATCCGTTTGTAATGAGATAAAGGCCCCTAAATCCCCCGAAGGGGGCTTTTGCAGCTCTTAATATGATACAGATTTTTATTTTTAAACTGCTCTTGGGTTCGAGTCCGCCAATTTTTGAAAATAAAGGAGGGCTTTTTTATGCGTAACATTTTTCTTTTTATCCGCCGTTATTTTAATGTTCTTTTCTTTCTGTTTTTACAGGGAATCAGCATTTATTTCATTGTTCATTACAGCAAGTACCATAAAGCAGTATTCACTAGCACAACCAACCAGTTTACGGGCAAAATAAATGAACAATACAATAATATTAAGTATTATTTCAGGTTAAAACAAACAAACAAATCGTTGGCTGAAGCAAATGAAAAACTGTACAATAAACTAAAAGCCGATTTTGAATTGCCAGATAGCAGCAGTAAAAATTTTATAGATACTATCCGCATTGATTCATTGGAACAATACAGGAAATATCAATACCTCGGGGCAAAAGTAGTGTCTAATTCTGTTGTTGGACCTAATAATTTTATTGTCATCAAAAGAGGTGGAATAGCACAACAATTTAAGGAAGGAATGGGCATCGTTGATCCCAATGATGGAGTGGTGGGCATTATTACAGAAGTAAGTAATGATTATGCTGTAGTTATGAGCCTTTTACATACAGACAGTCATATTAGCGGTAAACTATTTCGTGGCGGTGAAACAGGTACATTAAGTTGGGATGGGAAAACGCCCAATATTATATCCTTAACAGGAATACCTCAAACTGCAAAAGTTGCTATTGGCGATACGATCATCAGTAGCGGTTTTAGTACCAGTTTTCCAAAAGGGATGATGATTGGTTTGATTGTAGAGGTGCAACCTGAAAAGAGCACCAATAATTTTAAAATAAAATTTAAATCGGCAGCTAATTTTTATAATCTCGAATTTGTGTATGCTATAGATAATAAACAAACAGAGATCATCAGTAAATTACTGGAGAAAATTAAAAAACAAGGGCAGTAAATGCATATCGCATTACTATGAGCATACTGGTTAGAAATATTATTCGATTTTGTTTTTTTATCCTGATACAGGTTTTTGTATTGGATAATATTCACCTGCACCAGATGGTAACACCCTATATTTATTTTCTTTTTATTTTATGGCTACCCTTTAGAATGGGACGAACCTGGCAAATGATACTTGCCTTTGCCTTGGGATTTACACTGGATAGTTTTCGCCATCATCCCGGATTTCACACAGCAGCCTGTGTATTGATCGCCTACCTGAGGCCTTTGCTGATCAATCTTTTTATCCCCCAGGAAGGAGCCGATGCTAATTATGAAGAACCTTCTATTAAAAGTATGGGAGGGTTGATGCCCTACCTGATTTTTACAGGTGTTCTAACATTTATACACCATGGCTGGTTGTTTTTACTGGAGGCATGGCAATTTGGGAATGCCTGGTATTTCCTTTTTAAAACTTTATTGTCTACAGCGATAAGTTTACTTTTAATAATCATCACTGAATTATTGTTTGTTCGCAAACAAAAATTCCGAACAAACACGATTTGATCTTATTATTTAATATTTAGCATTTACAACGTGTCCGTATTTAACCAATCAAGAAAAAATGTGATCATGCTGATTTTCATTGGCATGTTTCTTATTATCATTTTTCAACTGGCCAATCTTCAGTTATTTTCTTCCAAATACAAAATTCAGGCTGATGAGCAAGGTACTTTCCGGAAAGTAATTTATCCCGACAGGGGAATTGTGTATGACCGTAAAAGAAGGGCTATCCTGCAAAACACAACTATCTATGATTTGATGGTGGTTCCCGGAAAAATAAAAGGTACAGATACCATTACATTATGCAGGATATTGAATATAGATTCTACAGAATTCAGAAAGCGGATCGTTAACGCCATCATTAAAAATAAAAGTTACCGGGCTTCGGTTTTTGAAGCATTACTAAGCACTGAAAAGATGGCCAAACTAAATGAAAATATGTACAAATTTGTGCCGGGCTATTATTTACAGGAACGCCCGGTCAGAGATTATCCTTTTGATGCCGGTGGAAATATTTTAGGTTACCTGGGTGAAGTGGATTCAAATATTTTAAAAAATCCAAAGTTCGAAGGGTATCAATTGGGAGATTATATTGGTAAAACAGGGTTAGAAAAAAGCTACGAAAAAGTGTTAATGGGCCAACGTGGTATTGAGTTATGGAAAAGAGATAACAAGAATCGTCTTACAGACAGGATTGAAAATGGCAGATATGATACCGTTGCCATTGCAGGGCAAAACATGCACACTTCTCTGGATATTGAGTTGCAGACACTGGGCGAAAAATTAATGGAAAATAAACTGGGCTCAATTGTAGCCATAGATCCCAAAACAGGAGGCATACTTGCAATGGTAAGTAGTCCGGGTTTTAAACCAAAATTGTTAACAGGGGCCGAAAGAAGAAAACATATCGGCGAGTTATTAATGAATCCTGCTTTGCCTTTGCTTAACCGGTCAGTTGCAGCTACTTATTCTCCGGGATCTACGTTTAAAACATTACAGGCACTGGTAGGGTTACACGAAGGAGTAATTACCACTAATTTTAAAGTTTCCTGTTCAGGCGCTTTTTATGGATGTGGTTCGGGTAAACCAATGAAGTGCCTGGACTATGGAACTTTTGATCTTAGATATGCAATCACAAAATCTGACAATACTTATTTTGCCACTGTAATGCAACGGGTGATCAATAACCCTGCTTATCCTAACATCGACAGTAGCCTGGCTAACTGGGACCGGTACATGTATGCATTTGGGTTAGGTCATAAATTAGGGATTGACGTACCTTCAGAAAAAAGAGGTAATATTCCTACCCCGGCATTTTTTAATAAAACCTATGGTGCGGGTAAATGGAACTATTGCAGTTTCCGTTCTGTAAGTATCGGCCAGGGTGAAGTAAATGTAACTCCCATACAGGTTGCCAATGAAATGGCCTACATTGCCAATAAAGGCTGGTATATCATACCACATCTTGTAGATTCCATTGAAGGGGGTGATAAGTTTGAAATGCTTTCAAAGTATAAAGAAAAGCAAAGTGCCATTGAAATAAATGATAGTGTTTTTGAAGCCGTACACGATGGCATGCAGGGCGTTGTTGAAAGAGGTACGGGGGTAAGTGCAAAAGTAGCAGGCATTGTCATTTGTGGTAAGACAGGGACAGTGGAAAATTATTACCGGGGCATTAAACAACCTAACCATGCCTTTTTTTGCGGATTTGCACCAAGGGATAATCCAAAAATTGCCATCATGTGCGTAGTTGAAAACAGCGGGCGTTTTGGTGGCACCTATGCAGCTCCGATAGTTGGACTGATGATCGAAAAATATTTAAAGGATTCCATAACAGATAAGGCCCGATTGGATAAGATCGAAAAATTATCAAATCTTAACCTTATCCCTACGCGTATTTATATCGAAATGAAAAGACAGGATTCATTGGCTCATTCCAAAGATTCAGCTTACCTGATTGCCAAAGGATACATCAGGATAATGAAAGACACTATGGACCTGGATGAAACAGACGAAGAAGATGCATTGGATAAAATACAGAAAGATAAAGATTCAATAAAAAAGGAACTGCCACAGAAAGACAGCGGCAATAATAAAATTAAAGTTAACCCACAGGCCATTTTGCCCGAAGAAAAAAAGAAACCTGCAGTAAAAGATTCAACAAATTAAACGTAAACTATCTCTTCTCCCGGGGAGAGGGGGATAGGAGTGAGGCTATGTATCAAAAAAAACCTTCCATATCAAAAGGAGTTGACCGGCTGATGGTGTTGTTATACATTATCCTTGCCATGGTTGGCCTGCTTTGTATTTTTTCTGTAGAATTCAAAAGCGGAGATAGTGTGGTACAAAGTTTTTTAGGGTTTAAAAAAGAATATAGCAAACAATTTTATTATTTTATTGCCAGTCTGATTGTTGCCAGTTTTATTTTACTTACCGATAGTAAATTTTTTACAGCTACTGCTAACCTCGGCTATATTTTCGGGCTTCTTTTGATAGTAGCCACCTTTGTTATTGGTAAAGAAGTAGGAGGTTCTAAAAGCTGGATAAAGCTTGGCTTTATGAATATTCAGCCAGTAGAAGTTTGTAAAATATTTACTTCTTTGGCAATAGCAAAATATCTTTCTTTACCCGAAACTAATTTTTTTAGATCCAGGTCACAACTGATAGCCGCAGCAATAGCGTTTACACCGGCTATTTTATCGGTATTACAAAAAGAGCCAGGCGCAGCCATTGTGTATCTTTCATTTGCTTTTGCATTTTACAGGGAAGGTCTGCCAAGGCTTTACCTGATCTTATTTTTCTCATTAACGGTTTTGATCATTGCAAGTATTGTATTGCCCCCCAATGTTTTATTTATTGCTCTTACTGTTATTGCTGCCATGTTTATTTATCTCTATAAGAAGAAGATCAAAAGAGATAAATCTGTTTTGGTGCTTATTGCGGTGGTGTGGCTGACTTGTGTAGGCGTACAAAAATTTCTTGTACCCGCTTTATTTGAGAAAGTATTAAAGCCGCACCAGATCGTACGCATCTTTTCTACATTTGGCATAGATGATTATAAATTTAAAAATCCTGAAAGGACGGCTGAAATTCAAAAAGAATTTTTAAAATTAGGCACATCCGTAAAAAAGAATTCGGGCCAAAAAGTTGAAAGCTATAATGTAAAACAATCTAAAATAGCCATTGGAAGCGGAGGTTTTTGGGGCAAGGGGCTTTTGCAGGGTACCCAAACCCGTGGCGACTTTGTACCAGCCCAGAATACAGATTTTATATTTTCATCTGTTGGAGAAAACTTTGGTTTTTTTGGTTGTTTACTTTTGATAATGTTATACTTTGGATTAATGCTGCGCATCATTTTTATTGCAGAAAGGCAGCGAAGTATTTTTAGCAGGGTATATGCTTATTGCGTAGCCGGGATATTATTTTTCCACGTCGCTTTAAATGTATGTATGACCATTGGACTTGCTCCATCACCAGGCATTACACTGCCTTTAATAAGTTATGGCGGATCTTCTTTATTGACGTTTACCATTTTACTGTTTATATTGATCAAGCTGGATGCAGACAGGCAGATGGTGTTACGGTAAAACACCCCCGGCCCCCTACCCCCCCGAAGGGGGAACTTAGAAGTATGATTGATTAAAGGGCTTTTAATTTACTTTTGCAGTCAACTCTTTTTTATCACAATACACTGAAAATTATCAGGGTCCCAATTCCCCCTTCGGGGGCGTAGGGGGCCTTCAGGGTACAAAGTTCCCCCTTTGGGGCGTAGGGGGCCGGGGCCATGAAAATAATTCCATTAAGCGAAGGCGCATTTACTATTGATGCAACAAAAAAATTTATTCCTTTTAACACTTCAAAGGATGAACTGCAGCTTCGTACCAAAGGAAGTTTGTTGGTAGAGATACAACCTTTTGTTATCATCACTTCAAAAGATATCATTGTAGTAGATACGGGGCTGGGTTTTTCAAACCAGGATGGAACTTTACAAATTCATCAAAACTTGCTGAACAACGGAATTGGTGCCATGGAAGTAACTAAAGTTTTAATCAGCCATTTGCATAAAGATCATTCGGGGGGAATTGCCAGGGAAGATAATGTACTGCAACAGCAATTTGTAAGTTTTCCAAATGCAACCTACTTTGTAAATAAAGATGAATTTGATTTTGCCATTTCCAAGGGAAGCCCATCATATACACCCAGTGAGTTTAAAGTTTTAAACCAGTGGGATAATGTTGCATTCACAAAGGGAGATGGGGTTATTGATGGTTATATAAAATACACGGTAACGGGGGCTCATTGCCCGTTTCACCAGGTTTTTTTTATTGAAGAAGAAGGGCAAAAAATCTTCTTTGGGGGAGATGTTGCCCCGCAGCTGCAGCAAATGAAGAGCAGGTTTATGGCCAAGTACGATTTTGACGGGAAAAAATGTATGGAACTACGCCAGCAATGGTGGCAACAGGGTAAGAAAGAGAAATGGACCTTTTTATTTTATCATGATATTAAAACGCCGGTGTTTGGGTTTTAAACAAGGTCGACCTCGTTTAAAGGAAGTGTAGAGTTTAGCGTTTAAAAAAAGAAAAGCGTTCATTTACTGAACGCTTTAACTCTAAACTCCTGTTTTACGCACTTTTTAAAAACATGCCCTGAAAGCATTGATTTTATTGAGTGTGTTTTGTAAAATGGGTGTCCCATTTGTATTTTTGGGTATGTTTTTGCGAAAAAAGTCAAATAACTCGGGAAGCGTATCTGTACAAATTATATCTAAACATAGAGGTAAGTATAAAGAAGAGCAAACAATTGGCTCAAGCAATAACGAGCAAGAATTACAAAAATTTGTGGCATATTGAAAAAGCTTTTAGAATGTCAAAAACAGATTTAAGAATAAGACCAATTTATCACAGATTAAAACATAGAATAGAAGCACACATTTGTATATCTTTTACTGCCTATTGCATTTACAAAGAGTTAGAAAGAATGCTGTACAAAAAAAAATCTACCTTATCATTAAAAAAGGCTGCTGAACTAACACACAATATGTATCAGGTTACATATACACTACCTGAATCTAAACATACTAAATCGAAACTCCTAAAAATGGATGAACAACAGGCTTTACTATATCAAATTATTCAAAAAAATTTCTAGGGTGTCCCAATGCTGAAAACAGGAAGTGTAGAGTTTAGAATTAAGAGTTTAGCGTTTAAAAAAAGAAAAGCGTTCATTTACTGAACGCTTTAACTCTAAACTCTTAATTCTAAACTTTAAAACTATCTTATCCTATGCAGGTAATCGTTATTCATAAATTGTTTTTGTACATCTTTCAGGTCTCTTAAAATACTGGCGTCTACCAATGTGCCATCCGTTTCAAGGAGAAAACCACCGATCAGTTCTTTATTGGTCAAAGTTTCTATTTCAAATGTTTCGCCGGTAGATGCAGCATTAACATTAGCCATAATGGTCTGCAACATTTCATTTGAAATTGGATCAGCAGTTGTAATTTTTACTTTATGGATATTCCTTAATTTATTGAATTGATCGATATAAGCCATTACTATTTCCGGCAAATTAATTTCACGTGCTTTTTTTACCAATAATTCAATAAATGCGGTGGTTAGTTTACAAACCCGGCCATCTGTTATTGCACGAATGATCTTTGCTTTAATTAATGGTTTAATAATCGGACTTTTGAGTAACACTACAAAATCGCGATTGCTTTTGGAAATACTGTGCAACCATTTCATATCATTATATACTGCATCCAGCTGATCTTGCTCAATGGCCAGGTCCAGTAAACTTTTTGCATAGCGAGTTGCTAATCTTGGGTTATTCATTTTATACAGTTATGAGTGTAGAGTTAAGAGTTGAATAACTCAAAATTCTTAACTCTTAATTCTTAATTGAGTTTTACTTCACTTGCCAGTAACTTAATATATTCTTCCTGGGAAGCTTTGTTGCTTAATTCTTTTCGTAAAACTTTTTCACTTACTTCTATGACTAAATTACCTACCTGGTTTTTAATTTCGGTGAGAGCTGCCATTTTTTGATGGTGAATAGAAGCCTGTGCATCAGTAATAATTTTTGATGCGGCTGCCTTAGCTTCTTCTTTTGCTTCAGCAATCATCTTATCCTTTGTTTCTTTTGCTTCTTTAAGCATACTTGCCCTTTCTTCACGTGCTTTGGCAAGAATGGTTTCGTTATCATTTTTCATCTGGGCCATTTCCAGTTTTATTTTTTCGGCTGTTGCTAATGAATCGGCAATAGTTTTTTCTCTTTTTGCCAATCCGCCGATAATGGCAGGCCAGGCAAATTTTTTCAGCAGAAAAAATACAATAAGAAACGCCAGCAGCGTCCAGATTATAAGGCCTAAGGCCGGAGTAAGTAATTGCATAATGATAACCCTCCATCTCCCTAAAGGGAGTGTTTAATTTGTGATATTAAAAATGTTGCAAAATGGTATGTCGCACAAGTGAGATTATTTTTTCTTTTTAGTAAAAAGAAAAAATAACAGAACAAGTTCACAACGATGATGCTACAAAGAACTAATGACTGTTACATAAATATCAAAACATAATCTCCGCCCTGTTCTCCGCTTCGATAAATTTCCCCTTCAGGGGGCGGAGGGGGTGTTTAAATTACTGCATCCTCCGTCCTGTACTTCGGATGCAGTAAAGGGTTTAAAGCACCATGGCTAAGAAACCGATGATGATCGCAAACAAAGCTGCTCCTTCTACCAGTGCGGCAGTAAGGATCATATTGCTGCGGATATCATTGATTGCTTCGGGCTGGCGTGCAATTGATTCCAATGCACCCTTACCGATCTGGCCAATACCAATACCGGCGCCAATAGCACCGAGTCCGGCGCCAATAGCACCACCTGCATTTGCCAGTGGCGTGCTCAACATTACATTCAATAAATCCATAATTCTGATTTTATATTGGTTAAAAAAAAAGTAATTCAATTTTTATTAAGCTACAGCTTCCTCATGCGCATGATGATCATCATGCCCTCCTTCAAATGCCTGGCCTATAAACACTGCCGTTAGTATGGTAAAAATAAATGCCTGTAAAAATGCCACTAACACTTCAATAAAATAAATAAAAATAGTAAAGGCAATAGAGAAAGGTGCAAAGCCCCAGCCTACATATTGATTTAATGCACCCATAATAAAAATAAGCGAGATCAGGCAGATGATAAGAATATGTCCTGCCACCATATTGGCAAACAACCTGATCATTAACGCAAAGGGCTTGGTGAAAATGCCCAATATCTCTACCGGCACTAAAATAATTTTAACCCAACCCGGAACACCAGGTGGGTTAATGATATGCATCCAGTAATGTTTTTTACTGCTAAACAGGATCACAATAAAAGAGATGATCGCCAAAACAAAAGTGAATGCAATATTACCGGTAACATTTGCCGTGCCAGGGATCAACCCTACAATATTATTGATAAGGATAAATAAAAATACGGTTAACAAGTAAGGGAGGTATTTATTGCTTTTAGCGCCAAGGTTTGGCCTGCAGATCTCATCATTTACAAAGTTGACGATCGTTTCCATCGTGTTTTGCATTCCTTTAGGTGCCGAAGTAATACCCTGGCCTGTGCCATATAGCCTGGCTACTTTAATAAGAATAACAACAAGCAGCGTAAGTGCCAGTAACATTTGTACTACATTCCTGGTAAGTGACAGATCTAAAATAGTAGCCGTAGTATCTATTTCTCCTGCTCCGTTTACCGCTACAATATGACCTGCAGAATATTTATTACGATCAAGTTTTAATTCATCGATTTTTTCATTGGTCAGTAAAGCATAACCGTCATAATTATGTTCGCCATGATGAAATTGGGAAGACATGAAGCAGGAGAATCCTTTTTCTTTAGAATACAAAATAACTGGAAGTGGGATAGTAGCATGGTGTTCTTTACCTTCTCCGTCTTTGTATGATAAAAAATGAAATTCATGGGCATCCATGATATGGCCAAAAATCACTTCATTGGCATCAAATATCTTCTTTTCCTTAAAGGGTTCTTTTGGCGCTTCATTTTGGGCAAATGCCGTGTTGAAAAATAATCCTAAACAAAGGCTGAAAACCGCTACCAGTAATGATTTGATGCTCTTAGATGCCATAAAATACCTCTAATTTGGCGCAAAGATAAGGCTGGAGGGGTGAAATCCAAAATCCGGGGTGAAAAAAATGCGTAAAAAAGATAGATTTGGGTTGAAAGTTGGCAGCCCTCGAATTGAACAAAATTTTAAGCTATTAAAGTTTTTCGAATCGAAAAAACCTTCAACCTTCAATCCTGAACATCACTTATACCATGCTCGCCTGTTTTTCAAACTGCATTTTATGCAACTGGTAATAAAAACCTTTACTGGCCAGTAGTTCATCATGTGAACCCATTTCTTTTATTTCGCCTTTATCGAGTACCAATATCTTGCCTGCTTTGCGGATAGTACTTAGCCGGTGCGCAATAACAATTGATGTACGTCCGGCAATCAGTTTTTCAATGGCCTGTTGTATAAGCCCCTCGCTTTCGGTATCAACTGAAGAAGTGGCTTCATCTAAAATAAGGATGGCAGGGTTATATAAAAGTGCCCTCACAAAAGATAATAATTGGCGTTGTCCCATCGATAATGTGGCACCTCTTTCCATCACATTATAATCATAATCGCCGGGTAATTGCATTATAAAATCGTGTATACCGATCAGCTTTGCTGCATGTATCACTTCCTCTTTTTTTATAGCCGGGTTACGAAGAGTTACATTATCAAGTACCGAACCACTGAAAAGGAATACATCCTGCAACACCACAGCAATTTTACTTCTTAACAGGTCCAGTCGGTATTCTTCAATATTTTTATCATCAATGCAGATACTGCCCTTTTTAATATGGTAAAGACGATTCAATAAACTAATGATGGAAGTTTTACCGCTGCCGGTATGGCCAACTATAGCCAGTGTTTCACCTGCATTGATGAAAAAAGAAATATTTTTTAGTACATAGTCTTCATCATTGTAGGCAAACCATACATTTTTAAATTCAACACTGCCCTGCATTATTTTAGGCACATAGTTACCATCATTTACAGCACTGTCTTTATTATCCAATATTTTAAAAACTCTTTCACTTGCAATCATGCCCATTTGCAACACATTAAATTTATCAGCAATGATCCTCAACGGCCTGAACAATAAATTAAGGCACAGAATAAACGAAGTGGTAATGCCGGCAATTTTTTCAGCCTGCTCTGTTTTAATTACATCTTTT
>JAYVUE010000227.1:0-6894 GCA_043788195.1 Chitinophagaceae bacterium | reverse complement strand
TCAACCTTCAACCTTCAACCTTCAACCTTCAACCTTCAACCTTCAACCTTCAGCGCTTCCTGCATTTTCTCTACCAGCTTATATGTTGCAGGACAATATTCTATATTTTGTTTGTGAATATGCATATAATCTACCATCCGCTTTTTTGGCAAATGAGGAAAACCTGAACAGTCGAGGGGACGTATTTCGTAAATTGAACACTTATTATCTTTAAGATTTAAAAACTGGCAAGGTTCTGTTTTATTTTGAATATCACCACTGCGGTCTTTTCTCAGCCATTTTTTATAAAACTCCGACGGTGTCAATGAAAAATGTTTTGAAATACGTTTAATATCCGTTTTAGTATAAGTTGGAGTCATGGTTTTACAACAATTGGCACAACTAAGACAATCCACTTCCTTCCAAACCTCTTTATCCAGTCTGGAAGTTAATTTATCCAATCCACGGGGCGGATTTTTATTGATCTTTGTAAGAAAGGCTCTCAGCGATTTTTTATTATGATGCACTTTTAATTTGAAGGAACGGAAATTAACTGCCTGCATATTGTAAATTGATTACTATTAGCGAAATTTAAGTTGCGAAAATAATGTATAATTGACTTAATCTTCAATCTTAATTTATTAAAGCTCAAAAAGAAAATGTGGGAACCATATAAAAAAGGATTTAAAGCATGGTTACAACTTGAAAAATCGTTGGCAGATAATTCCGTTGCTGCTTATATGAGTGATATTGAAAAACTAACTGATTACCTGCAGTCAGCTAATAAAATGATAGCGCCCAAAGATGTTGCATTAAATGACCTTGAAAAATTTGTAAAATGGATCAGTGAATTGGGGATGACTGCTGCATCACAATCAAGGATCATTTCGGGGCTTAGAAGTTTTTATAACTATTGCCTGCTTGAACAGATCACAACAATTGATCCCACGGTTTTATTGGAAGCTCCAAAACAAAAAAGGGTATTACCTGATGTACTTAGTTTTGAAGAGATTGAAAAGATCATTGCACAAATAGACCTTAGTAAGCCTGAAGGTGGACGTAACAAAGCCATTTTAGAAACCCTTTACAGTTGTGGTTTACGAGTAAGCGAACTGGTTAACCTTAAATTAAGTTGCCTGTACCTGGATATAGGATTTATCAGGGTGATTGGAAAGGGCGATAAAGAAAGGCTTGTACCAATTGGCAGTGATGCGATAAAATTTATCAATATCTACAAAAACGATATCAGGGTACACATCAATATTGCAACGGGGCAGGAAGATATTTTATTTTTAAACAGGCGGGGCAGCCGGCTAACCAGGGTAATGATATTTTTGATTTTAAAAGCACTGGCCAAAAAAGCAGGCATCGCAAAAAATATTTCTCCGCATACTTTCCGACATTCCTTTGCAACTCATTTGGTTGAAGGTGGTGCTGATCTTAGGGCTGTACAGGAAATGCTGGGTCATGAGAGTATTATAACCACTGAAATATATACACACCTCGACAGGAAATTTTTAAGAGACACTTTGCAACAGTTTCATCCTGCGTTTAAATGAGCTGAGCGTCAGACGAAAAAACCGGTCAGGCACTGCTGCTTTTTTAAATTCGCAAGGCAGTATCATGACCGGCAAAAACAACCATAACTAGTGAACTATGAAACTACTTTTCAGGATCTTTTTAAAATTGTTATTTATTATGTTTTATATTTTTACCTGTTTGTTGATACTGACTCTTCTTCATCCTCATCATCTGTTATCAATTTCTTTTTCCGGTATGCTTTTTTAACAAGTGGTGTAGCTTTTTGCACCAATTGAATAAATTCTTTTCTATAACCTTCTGTATCTTTACCAATAGCATTGCTTGCCAGACTGATCACATTTTTAAAACCCGAACCTTGCTTAAACGCTGAATTCCTGATCAACATCCCAAATTCAGCAACAGCCGAAGCAAAACGATAATTTTCGGAAGTATTGTTTAAAGGAATTTTTTGATCCGGTACCGGCACTTCCAATAATTTGCTGGTTGATCCATCCGGTTGTTTGTAACGCAATTTCACTGTCATTAATTCTGAATTAAAATTAGATCTGCTAAAAACATCCTGTGGCTGGTATTTAAGTGTATCTACTTTTTTAAGAAAATCAGAATATATACCTACAGGAATTATTTCATATAAAGCAGTAACAGTATGACCACTTCCTAATTCACCTGCATCTTTTTTATCATCATTAAAATCTTCTTTGGCCAGCATCCTGTTTTCGTATCCTATCAGGCGATACCCCTGAACCAGCGCCGGGTTAAATTCAACCTGTAGTTTTACGTCTTTTGCAATGGTGAACAAAGTGCCGCCAAACTCACTTACCAACACTTTTTTGGCTTCACTTAACTGATCGATATATGCATGATTACCATTTCCTTTATCAGCCAGCTTTTGCATTTTTGCATCCTGGTAGTTGCCGGTTCCAAATCCCAGCACGGTTAAGAATACACCACTTGCTCTTTCTTTTTCGATCAACCGCTCCAACTCATCGTCACTGCTAAGGCCAACATTGAAATCGCCATCAGTGCAAAGTATAACCCGGTTATTTCCACCCTTAACAAAATTTGCTGTAGCAGTTTTATAGGCAAGGGCAATTCCCTGGCCGCCTGCTGTTGAGCCCCCAGATTCCAATTCATCTATTGCATCTTTGATCTTTTGCTTTTGCAAACCGCTAGTAGGTGGTAATACCAATCCTGCATTTCCTGCATAAACACATAAGGCAACCTTATCTTTTTCCCTTAACTGATCTACCAGTAATTTCAGCGATTGTTTTACCAATGGAAGTTTATCGGCACTGCTCATAGAACCCGAAACATCGATCAAAAAAACAATATTGCCCGACGGAAGATTTTCAACAGGAATCGTTTTGCCCTGTAACCCGATCAGTGCCAGGCGGTGTTCAGGGTTCCAGGGACAGGTGCTGATCTCGGTGTTAACTGAAAAAGGATTATCTGAT
This sequence comes from Chitinophagaceae bacterium, assembly GCA_043788195.1. Lineage (GTDB taxonomy): Bacteria > Bacteroidota > Bacteroidia > Chitinophagales > Chitinophagaceae > Ferruginibacter. Next base: position 3,919 of record JAYVUE010000227.1, on the reverse strand, counting down.
ACCGGTTGCGGATACTCGTATTTAAAATAATTTATCATCTCTTCTATCCGTACTGCTCCCGCTGGTGGTAAAAGATTTTCATTTAAAAACCGGCGAACATTACTATATGACGCTGCATCTACATCTATCGAAAAAGTAGAAAGTGGATTATCATTTACTTTAAGGAAATTATTTTCCGATATATATTCGTACCCTTCCCTGTCAAATTGTTCTTTATCATTATAATTGCCCAAACCATTTTCACCCCTGAGCCTTACCAAAGTTTCTATGCCTAACTTACCTGAAGATTGTGACCTAATCTGAACTCCTACACTTTTCCCTGACAGTGCATAATTAAGATTTGGCCGGGGATTGGCACTTATACGACCGGTACCATAAGCGCCTGTAACTACAACTTCTTTTAATTCACTTAATGTACCTTTCTCAAAAACAATAACAATATTTCTTTGTTTTCCAATGGGTACTTCAAGAGTTTTAAAGCCAACACCCGAAATTATCAGTACTGCATTTTCAGATGCAACATTAATAGAAAAAATTCCGTTCTGATCAGCGCTTAATGCAGATCTTGTTCCTTTGATTTTAACAGAAGCAAAAGGCACTGGGTTACCGTTAGTATCAATTATTTTTCCGGTTACAATAAAATCGGTTGGAGATTTGAATGCGAGTAATGTGATCATTACAGCAACAAGCATTAAAATTATTTTTTGCATAATGTTTTATTTTTTATACAGATGCAAAATAGTTTTGCATTACACAAAATCTGGTACATGATTGTAAAATAGATGGCCGACGTTTTCGTCGGCCGTTTTATTTTTTCCATAACCTGACCATCCCGGTCTGATTGCCACAATATGCTGATTTTTTTTCCTCAGGCGGTGACCATCAGACGAAAAAAACCGGTCTGATGCTCCTGCTTTTTTTTAAAAACATAAGGCAGCAATCACGACCGGTGTAAACAACTATTTCTACAGAACGATAAAATTATTCTTTGTAACCTGTTTATTATTATCAAAAACAATAATAAAATACATTCCGCTACCCCACTTGCTGTCTACTTCAATATTTTCTGTCAACTCTTTTGTAACTGTATTGAGCTGTTTTTGCAAAACAATTCTTCCTCCTACGTCAACTACTTTAATAGTATAAATGCCTATTCGTTGTAATCTACCTGTAAGATGTAATGAATTACCCCGTTGTATTGGATTTGGAAATACTTTTGCTGAATTAGCATTAACTAAAAACCATGATGAATCTGCCATTTTCCTGAAAAAAGTATTTATTGGTGATGCTTTTTTTATACTGTCATTTGTGATTTTTATTGTATTGATATTGATGTCTCCTTTTAATGTTCTGTGAGCCGGAGATGTAATAACCACTTCGCCCAGGTTTCTATATAATGGCATTAAAATTTTACTGAGCTTGATTTCTTTAACTCCTTCATTGCTGTTAAACTCATCTTTGCTGATCGTTAATTCTTTTGATTCATACCCTTCTGCAGAAATATTTACAAACAATAACTTGTTCGGTATCCTTTTGAGCCGGTACGATCCGTTTTTATCAGTATAAAAAGTATCGGCTTTATTAACCCTATATTGTTTTATAATAAGTATTGCTTTATTGATTGGTATATTGGTTTCTGTATCTTTTACAGTAAGCAGTGCAGTGTTTTTTATAGTACATTTATTATTATCCAGTTGCCTGTAACTAATTCCTCCTGCCATTGTAATTACCTGTTCAATCACTTTTGTTGTAAGCATAAAATTATAAAGCTGCAATCCTGCCAGGTTGAATTCATTTGTTACATAACCGGCAGCACTTATTTCAACAATGCTTATAAGTCCATTTACTTTTAATTTGTAAACCCCATATTCATCGCTGGTAGCGCCAGATTGTGTCCCTTTTTCCTTTATTGTAACAAACGGAATTCCTTTGCCATTATCATCAGTGATCTTTCCTGCAATAACAACAACGGGATGTAAATGTGTATCTCTTGACATCATGCCCATTTTAATTTGCCCCGGGGGGTGCTTAACCGGGATAGATGATATTTTACCAACTGTATTTTGGGCTTTAACCGGAGATTTGGAAAAAAACAGGAAGAATAAAGTGATATAATTCCAATACCAGAATAATTTTTTCTTTGGTTCAATTGGTCTTGAGATGGGGTTATCCAATTGAATAGGCAAAACCCTGCCGCAAATCTTTTCGCTTTTTAGTGACGAAAAATAATTGAGCACTTCTACATCAGTCATTGTGCTGAAGTCAATAACTTCTTTGGCACAGGAATTACAAAAACGGCCCTGTTCGGTTGGAGACATTAGCTGCCAGCTTTCGTGACATGGTTCAGGAATAGACAACTGAATTTTCTGCATAATGTTGATTTATTAAGCAGAAGATGCAGGCAGAAAAACGATTACATAAATGAGATGAAATTATTTTCCTTTTTACAATGGTAGCCAACCCGGATTTTAAGTATTTGTAAAATTTATAGTTGAGGGTTGGCCACTTTAATAAAAATTGCCAAATAAACAGATATAGTACAAGAGTGCCCACAGGGCTCTGCGAGCAACGCCACTGAAGTTGAGGAGAGATCAACTGCCGGGTAAAAAAATTTTTACTTTTTTACATTGGACTGCTGAATGTTACCGAATCGTTATAGACAGTATTGGCAACTTTTTTACGATAGTTTTTGAACAGGCTTTGCCAGCGAAGTTTTAATACACCCAATACACCCTCCTTGATAATGCCTTTATTCATTTTACTAATTCCCAATTTGCGATCAATAAAAGTAATGGGTACTTCTTTTATTTTAAAACCGAGTTTCCAGGATGCAAATTTCATTTCGATCTGGAAAGCATATCCAACAAAACTAATACCGTCGAGGTTGATGGCTTCCAATACCTCACGCCGATAACAAACAAAACCTGCAGTAGGGTCTTTTACCGGCATCCAGGTTATCATGCGTGTATATAATGAAGCGCCTTTGGATAACAGGATCCTGTTGGCCGGCCAGTTTTCTACAGCTCCTCCCTTTATATATCTTGATCCCACTGCTACCCCTGCACCATTATTACAGGCTTCGAACAATTTATTGAGGTCTTTTGGATTATGAGAAGAATCTGCATCCATTTCAAAGATGAATTGATAGCCTTTTTCAATAGCCCATTTAAAGCCATGGATATACGCAGTTCCCAAACCCAATTTTCCCATGCGTTGCTCTAAAAATAATTGTCCGGGATATTTTGCAAAAAGTGATCTTACAATATTTGCGGTACCATCAGGAGAATTGTCATCAATAATTAAAATATGATATTGTTTGGCACAAATAAAAACTGCATCGATAATATTACCAATGTTTTCCTTTTCGTTATAAGTTGGTATTATGACCAGTTTCTCCAAGATGAATCAGCAATTTAGTGTTGGCCAAATTTACTATAAATAACGGAATGCCCTGTTAACTTGTTGTTTCGCCTGGTTAATTAGTTGTTTTTTAACAGGGTACGATTAAGTATCTCAGTTAATTTTTGCTTGGTATGCAGGGGGAAATCGCCCCTCATCATCCAGTCGTAGTATTGAGGTTCTGACTTAAGTACATTTGTAACGGTCTTTCCTTTATGTTTTCCAAAATTAAATATCTCGTTTCCCTTATCATCAAAAGCAAATCGCCGGGCATAGTCAACAATTTTTTCTTCGCCGATCACTGCCAAAATTGAATCCACTGAATTGCCCAGGTTTTGATAACGTTTTAGCTGTGCCTGAAATACGTCGATGGTAGCAGCCACATCTGCTTCTGCGCTGTGTGCGTCCACCAATTCTTTTTCACAAAAGAATTTATAGGCTGCTGTTAGTGTACGTGGTTCCATCGTATAAAAAATGTGTTGAACATCGATCATACGCCTTGTGCTAAGATCTACATCCA
>JAYVUE010000226.1:0-10027 GCA_043788195.1 Chitinophagaceae bacterium | reverse complement strand
AGTTGGCAATTCTTCAACTCATAACTTAAAACTCATAACTCATAACTTATAAATATGGAAGCAGTAGCAAAATTGAATAATTATCCCACATCGCCACGTAAAATGCGTTTACTGGTTGATCTGATCCGTGGAATGCAGGTTGAAAAGGCGTTAGCTGTTTTGGAACATAATCCAAAACATCCGGCTGTTCCTTTACGGAAACTGGTAATGTCTGCCATCAACAACTGGAAACAAAAGAATGAAGGTGGTGATGAAAATTCTTTGATCGTAAAGACCATCATGGTTGACGGCGCAAGGGTTATTAAGCGTATGCGTCCGGCACCACAGGGTCGTGGATACAGAGTACGTAAACGTAGCAATCATGTTACAGTAATAGTAGATATTAAAAATTAAAATAAAAAAATTAAGCATTAAGAATTAAAAGTTGATTGACGCGAATTAAGATTCTTTTAACTCTACATTCTAAACTCTTAACTCTAAACTGAATAAAGAATATGGGTCAAAAAACAAATCCGATAGGCGCCAGGTTAGGAATTATCCGTGGTTGGGACAGTAACTGGTTTGCAAGCAAAACAGAGTATCCAAAAAAACTGATCGAAGATAATAAGATCAGGAATTACCTGAATGCCCGGATCAATAAAGGTGGGATCGCTAAAATAGTGATTGAAAGAACCTTGAATAAATTGATCGTAACTATTCATACTTCAAAGCCAGGTATCATCATTGGTAAAGGCGGTGGAGAAGTTGACAGGATCAAAGAAGAGTTGAAAAAATTATGTGGTAAGGATGATGTGCAGATCAATATTCTTGAAATCCGCCGACCTGAACTGGATGCAAATATTGTTGCTGATACTATTGCCCGTCAATTGGAAAATCGTATCAATTACAAAAGGGCTATTAAAATGTCAATCGCTTCTGCTTTACGTATGGGCGCAGAAGGAATTAAAGTAAAAGTTGGCGGGCGTTTAGGCGGTGCCGAGATAGCCCGTAGCGAAGAAATTAAACAAGGCCGTACACCATTACATACATTACGTATGGATATTGATTATGCAAATGTGTTTGCGTTAACAGTTTATGGGAAAATAGGAATAAAAGTTTGGATATGTAAAGGAGAAGTTTTAGGTAAAAGAGACCTGAACCCGAATGTTGTAGCCGGTGGAGGAAAAGAAATAGGTGGAGAAAGACAAGGTGGCTTTGAAAGAAGAGATGACAGAAGGGATGATCGCAGGGGCGGTGGTGGTGGTGGCAATCGTGGTGGTGGTGGTGGAAACCGTGGTGGCGGACGTAGAAATTAATAATTAATTAGTTAAGAATTAAAAGTTAAGAATTAAGAGTTGAAAAAGGGTGAGTGTAATAGCTCTAAACTCTAAACTCTAAACTCTAAATTGAAATAAAATGTTACAACCAAAAAGAAGCAAACACAGGAAGACGCAAAAAGGAAGGATGAAAGGCGACACTAAACGTGGTGCAACCCTGGCCTTTGGTACATTTGGTTTAAAAGCACTGGATAGTGTTTGGATGACCAGCCGTCAGATTGAAAGTGCACGTCAGGCATTGACACGTCATATGAAACGTGAAGGAAACGTGTGGATAAGAATTTTCCCTGATAAGCCAATCACTGCAAAGCCTGCAGAAGTAAGGATGGGAAAGGGTAAGGGTAATCCTGAAGGTTGGGCTGCAATTGTACAACCCGGAAGAATTTTGTTTGAATGTGATGGGGTTTCTGAACAGGTTGCAAAAGAAGCTTTTGCACTGGCTGCTCAAAAACTGCCGATCCTCACAAAATTTGTGGTTCGTCATGATCACGAAGCATAAATGATTTGAAGATTAACCGATTTGAAGATTAGCCGATGTGAAGAGTTTTAATCGACACATTGCCAAATCACCAAATCACCAAATTTAAAAAGATGTCTAAGAAAGTTGATTTTGTAAAAAGCCTTAACGGATTAAATGAGGCTGACCTGAAAGCAAAGATTACTGAAGATGAACTGCGTATGAAAAAGCTATCTTTTGCTCATGCTATTTCTCCTTTAGAGAATCCACAAAGCATCCGTTCATTAAGAAGGGATATAGCCAGGTTGAAAACTGTATTGAAGAAAAAACAGGTAGCTGTTTAAAGTTTTCATCTTTTCCTGCAAAGGAGAAAATGAAAAATATGTTTGAAAATAGCGAAAGCTAAAATTAAATAAAAATGATTGAAAGAAATTTAAGAAAAACGAAACTAGGGGTAGTATCCGGTAACAAGATGGATAAGACCATAACTGTAAAAGTAGAAAGAAAGGTAAAGCACCCTTTGTATGGAAAGTTCGTAAAAAAATCTACCAAGTTTCATGCACACGATGAAAAAAATGAATGCAGTATTGGTGATACAGTAAAGATCATGGAGAGCCGCCCGTTGAGTAAAACAAAACGTTGGAGATTGGTTGAAGTGGTAGAGAAAGTGAAGTAAAAAAGCCGTTAGCCCCATCCTATGAACTACGTTCGTTCCCTTGGGATGGAACCCCGAAGGAGAAGAGAAATGGAGAAGATGAAGCGAATGGGCTAATGCTGAATGAAGAATACCTGATGACGAACTATTGCAAAAGTTGAAATAAAAATAAATGTTTGGCCTCCCTTTCCTTCGGAGAGGGAACGAGGGAGAGGCCACTAAAAGCTAAACAAAAATGATACAGCAAGAGAGTAGACTAAACGTAGCAGATAACAGCGGTGCCAAAGAAGTTTTGTGTATTCGTGTACTGGGTAATTCCGGTCAGGACTATGCGAAGATCGGGGATAAGATCGTTGTTACTGTAAAAGATGCCATGCCTGCGGGAGGTATTAAAAAGGGAACAGTTAGTAAAGCGGTTATAGTAAGAACAAAGAATAAGTTACGTCGTAAGGATGGGTCTTATATCCGGTTTGATGATAATGCAGTGGTGTTATTAACCGCATCTGATGAGCCAAGAGGTACACGTATTTTTGGGCCGGTGGCCAGGGAATTAAGAGATAAAGGTTACATGAAAATTATTTCATTGGCGCCGGAAGTTCTATAAATAAAAAGTAAAAAATAAAAAGTAAAAAATAGAAGACAGGAGCAATATTCAGATTTTGACTTTTGACTTTTGATTTTTGACTTTGCAAAGCAAAATAAAAATGAGTACAAGATTTAAACCAAAGTTCAAAATTAAAAAAGGCGATTCAGTAGTAATTATTACCGGTGAAGACAAAGACCTGAAGAAGCCACGTAAGGTTTTGGATATTATTTCAGAAAAAAACCGTGTGCTGGTAGAAGGTGTTAATATCGTTACCAAGCATACTAAACCTACTTCACAAAATACTAAGGGTGGTATTGTAAAAGTAGAAGCACCAATAGCGATCAGCAATGTGATGCTTTGGGATGCTAAGACCGGCGGTCCAACTAAAATTAAAAGAACCCGTGAAAACGGAAAGCTAATAAGAATATCTAAAAAATCAGGGGAGGTAATCAAATAATGAGTACAGCAACAAACCATCCGAGATTAGCAGATAAGTACAAAAAAGAAGTTGTACCTGCTTTGATGAAAAAGTTCAGTTATAAAACTGTAATGCAGGCGCCTAAACTTACTAAGATCTGTTTAAACCGTGGTGTAAATGGTGCAGTAACTGACAAAAAATTAATTGACATCGCTGTTGATGAGTTATCAAATATAACCGGTCAAAAAGCAATGGCAACAATGTCTAAGAAAGATATCTCCAACTTTAAGTTGCGTAAAAACATGCCAATTGGTGCAAGGGTTACACTTCGGGGAGTAAAAATGTATGAATTCTTAGACAGGCTGGTTTCTGTATCACTGCCACGTGTACGTGATTTTAAAGGTATCAACGATAAATCATTTGATGGACGCGGTAATTATACCCTGGGAGTTACTGAGCAGATAATTTTTCCTGAAATTGATATTGATAAAGTAAATAAGATTACTGGCCTTGATATCACTTTTGTAACTACAGCAGGTACCAATGAGGAAGCGTTTGAATTGTTGAAAGAGTTGGGTATGCCATTTAAAAATGTAAAAAAGTAAAATAGTTCATGGTTCATAGTTGATGGTTAAAAGCAAGTAAGCTACCAATAAACTAAATAACCTATAAACCAATAAACAAAAACATGGCAAAAAAATCAATTGAAGCCAGGCAAAGAAAGCGTGAAAAAATGGTGGCTAAATATGCTGAAAAAAGAGCAGCATTAAAAGCAGCAGGTGATTATACAGCATTGGATCTACTTCCAAAGAACGCATCACCCGTACGGTTAAAAAACCGTTGCCAGTTAACCGGAAGGCCACGTGGATACATGCGGCATTTTGGTTTATCCAGGAATATGTTCAGGGATATGGCTTTGCAGGGAAAAATTCCGGGTATAACAAAAGCCAGTTGGTAAAATCCAGATACTAGATGCTGGATACTGGATAAGACCTCATTTATCAGAGACCTATCCAGAATCCAGTATCCAGAAAAGGATATCGCATTGTAAAAAAATTATTTAATCAATTAACTGAAATAACAATGGTTACTGATCCGATAGCAGATTATTTAACAAGAATTCGTAACGCACAAATGGCGAATCACAGGATCGTAGAGATTCCTGCAAGCAACCTGAAAAAGCGCATCACAGAGATCTTGTATGATAAGGGTTATATCTTAAAATACAAATTTGAAGATGATAAGAAGCAGGGCGTTATTAAGATCGCTCTGAAATATGATGCTGCAACTAAATTGCCGGTTATACAAAGCCTGGAAAGAATAAGCCGTCCGGGTTTGCGTACTTACGCTAAGCCTGAAGAATTTAAGCGTGTTAAGAATGGCCTTGGCGTTGCAATTGTTTCTACATCTAAAGGTGTTATGACAGATAAAGAAGCCAAAGCACAGAATGTGGGCGGAGAGGTATTGTGTAATATCTACTAATAATTAATAATTAGTAATTAAGAATTAATAATTCAGTTCTGACAATTAAGCCTAAGTCGTGGCTGAATACAGATCGATCATAAAAACAAAATAAAAAACCGACAATGAGCAGAATAGGAAAAAAACCGGTAGAAGTTCCGGCAGGTGTAACGGTTACTGTTAGTGCAGAAGGCCTGGTTACCGTTAAAGGAGCTAAAGGCGAATTGAAACAACAGGTTGACCGGGATATAAAAGTAGAAGTGAAAGAAGGTGTTGTTGAAGTACTTCGCCCTACAGACCAGATACGCCACCGTGCTATGCATGGATTGTATCGTTCTTTGATCAGTAATATGGTGAAAGGTGTAACAGAAGGATATGCAAAGAAACTGGAACTGGTGGGAGTTGGTTTTAAAGCATCCTGCCAGGGCAATCTTCTTGATCTTGCTTTGGGATATTCACATAATATTGTTTTTGAGGTACCTAGTGAACTAAAAGTTTCTACCTCACAAGACAAAGGCCAAAACCCAATGATCAGTTTTGAAAGTATCGATAAACAATTGATAGGACAGGTTTGCGCAAAGATCAGGAGCTTACGTAAACCTGAACCATATAAGGGTAAGGGTGTTAAATTTGCCGGTGAAGTGTTAAGAAGAAAAGCGGGTAAGGCAGCTGGTAAGTAAACCTGATTTGAAAATGTAAAGCAATCATCAAATTATCAAATCATCAAATCGTTCCTGGCAGCATCAGGAAAAAAATAAAAGATTATGAATAACAAATCAAGTGCAAGGCAAAAAATAAGGTATCGCATCCGTAAAAAAATCGGGGGTGTTGCAACAAAACCACGATTAAGTGTTTTCAGAAGCAATAGCGATATTTATGCGCAACTTATCGATGACAACAATGGTGTTACATTGGCAGCTGCATCATCAAAGCAAAAAGATATTCAGGCGCAAAAAGCAGCAAAAGTTGAAAAGAGTAAACTGGTAGGCGCAGCTATTGCAATAAAAGCGAAAGAATTAGGTATTACTACTGTAGTTTTTGACCGTGGTGGTTATATCTACCATGGACGTGTAAAGGCAGTTGCTGAAGGTGCAAGAGAGGGTGGCTTGGTTTTTTAATTGTAAAATTTCTAATCATAAAAATAAATGTCAAATTTAATTTTAAACAAAGTAAAAGCTGGTGACCTTGAGTTGAAAGACAAAGTTGTTGCCATTAACCGTGTTGTAAAAACAACCAAGGGTGGACGTGCATTTAGTTTCTCTGCACTTGTGGTGGTAGGTAACGAAGCTGGTGTTGTAGGGCATGGGTTAGGCAAAGCAAAAGAAGTGCAGGAAGCTATTACAAAAGGCATTGAAGATGCAAAGAAGAATTTAATAAAAATTCCTTTAATGCATGGTACTATTCCTCACGACCAGTTATCAAAAGATGGTGCTGCAAAAGTGTATATTAAACCGGCTGCACATGGTACCGGTGTAATTGCCGGAGGAAGTATGCGTGCGGTTTTGGAAGCGGCCGGTATCACCGACGTGTTGGCTAAGAATTTAGGTTCTGCTAATCCTCATAATGTGGTAAAAGCAACATTTAAAGCATTGGCAACATTACGTGAACCTATTGCTGTTGCAAAAACACGTGGCATTTCTTTAAAGAAAGTATTTAACGGATAAATAAAAGGTTGGAGGTTAAATGTTAAAGGTTAAATCCAAAATCAACCCTAAACTTTTAAACCTCTAAACCCCTAAACCTAATTGGGTATGAAAAAGATAAAAGTAACACAGGTTAAAAGTGTCATTGACAGATCAGAGCGCCAGAAAAGAACAATGGTGGCCCTGGGTTTAAAAAAGATGAATGCTTCTGTTGAAGTAGTAGCTACTCCGCAGATACTGGGTATGGTTAGTAAAGTAAATCACCTGGTAAAAGTAGAAGAATTAGCTGATTAACCGATTTGATGATTTGGTGATGCGCCGATGAAAATGCATAGAAGCCGAATCTGAAGAATCAACAAATCAACACATCTTCAAATTATCAAATTAATTAACAAGCGAGGGGTGATTCCCCGTAAGTACAAAATCAACATAAAATGAAATTACATTCTTTAAAGCCTGCAAAAGGCGCAACACACAAAGAAAAACGTATTGGCCGTGGTGAGGCAAGCGGTAAAGGTGGTACATCTACAAAAGGTAATAAAGGTGGACAAAGCCGTGCCGGTTATAAAAGCAAAATGGCTCACGAGGGTGGGCAGATGCCTATCCAACGCCGTGTACCAAAGCGTGGTTTTAAAAATATCAATCGTGTTGAATATAAGGTATTGAACCTTGGACAGATCGATCAGTTAGCAGAAAAATACAATTTAACTGAATTCAGTCTTCAAAACTTATATATCAATGGGTTAATCAGCCAGTTTGATAATATTAAGATCCTGGGCAATGGTGAAGTAAAGGGCAAATTCACTTTTAAAGTGAATGCAGCCAGTGAAAAAGCAAAAGCTGCTATTGAAGCTGCCGGAGGTTCTGTAGAGATAGTAAAATAATTTAGCGATATTTATCCTTCAGTTTTAGATTAACGCAAAACATTTAAATCGTTTTAATTCTGTGAAGAAATTCATTCAAACACTAAAGAATATCTGGAGCATTGAAGAACTGCGCAATAAGATAGTATTTACTTTAATGTTAATACTGATCTATCGTTTGGGTTCTTTCATTGTATTACCGGGTATTGATCCCAATAAACTGGCCAACCTTGCAGATAGTACCAAAAACGGAATGCTAGGTTTATTAGATGCTTTTGTTGGTGGTGCATTTCATAAAGCTTCCATATTTGCTTTAGGTATCATGCCTTATATCTCTGCCTCAATTTTTATGCAATTGATGACCATCCTGGTTCCACAGATGGCAAAAATTCAGAAAGAAGGGGAAAGTGGAAGAAAGAAGATCAATCAATGGACCCGTTACCTAACGGTTATCGTTACAGCTTTTCAGGCAGCAGCGTATATAGGATATTTAAAAAGTCCGGGTAATGCAGAAGCTATCATTCCTGCATTCAGTACCTACTTTTGGTTTTCTACTGTTGTTATTCTTACAGTAGGTACATTATTTGTAATGTGGCTGGGCGAAAAAATAACTGATAAAGGGTTAGGCAACGGTACATCAATTATTATTATGGTGGGTATCTTAGCCCGTTTACCACAATCATTCGGACAAGAGTGGGCGGCAAGATCAACAAAAGGCGCAGGCGGTTTACTGATCATGTTAATAGAAGTAGTTTTCCTTATCGCTGTTATTATGGGAGTGATCATGCTTGTACAGGGTACACGTAAGGTGCCGGTTAATTATGCAAAACAAATAGTTGGTAACCGACAGTTTGGTGGTGCCAGAAATTTCCTTCCGCTTAAAGTAAATGCTTCAGGTGTAATGCCAATCATTTTTGCACAAGCCATACTATTTCTTCCTACAGTATTCACAGGATTTAAAAATGAAGGATGGGCAAGGTATTTTACGCAACATACCAACGGCATTTATATGATCGTGTATTCAATATGCGTTATTGCTTTTACTTTTCTTTACACTGCTTTGATATTTAACCCCAAGCAAATGGCTGATGAATTGAAACGAAACAATGGTTTCATCCCTGGAGTAAAACCCGGCCAGCCAACTGCAGACTATATTGGTACTATTATGGACAGGATTACTTTGCCCGGTGCTGTATTACTGGCATTAATTGGTATCCTTCCCGGTATCTTTGAAGTGGTGTTTAAAATGACACAGGGCTTCTCAACTTTCTTTGGTGGTACTTCTTTATTGATCATGGTGGCGGTAATATTGGATACATTACAGCAAATAGAAACACAGTTATTAATGCGTCAGTATGATGGATTAATGAGTAGCGGAAGAATCCAGGGAAGACAAACTGCCGGTGCAACAACATCAGGAATTTAACCCCCTCTAAACCTGCCTTCCGGCAGGCAGGTCTCCCAATGAAAGGAGAGACTTGCAGAGAGAAAAAATACTTTTAAAACCCTGACAAAATAGTCGGGGTTTGTTTTTTAAAACGGGCCGGTATGATACATTATAAAACCAGGGCAGAAATAGAACTGATGCGGGAAAGCAGTTTGCTGGTAAGTAAAACACTTGCCCTGGTTGCTGCTGCAATAAAACCGGGCATAACAACATTACATCTTGACAAACTTGCCGAACAATACATCAATGATAATAAGGCAAAGCCTTCATTCAAAGGATACAATGGGTTTCCTTATGCCTGTTGTATTTCTGTTAATGATGCTGTAGTACATGGTTTTCCAACAAGCAATGAATTGATTGAAGGAGATCTTGTTTCAGTAGATGTGGGTGTATTTAAAAATGGTTTTCATGGTGATAGCGCTTATACCTTTGCGGTAGGTGAGGCTTCTTCAGAGATCAAACAATTGATGAAGGTTACAAAAGCATCATTGTATAAAGGAATTGAAAAAGCTGTACATGGAAACCGAGTTGGTGATATCGCTTATGCCATTCAGCATTATACTGAAAGGGAACATGGTTATGGTGTAGTACGCGACCTGGTAGGACATGGGCTGGGCCGGCATTTGCACGAAGAACCCCAAGTGCCTAATTTTGGTAAAAGAGGAACAGGCGCTAAATTAAAAGAAGGAATGGTGATTGCCATTGAACCCATGATCAATATGGGAACTAAAGATGTATACCATGATAAAGATGGATGGACAATAAGAACTGCCGACGGTAAACCAGCTGCACATTATGAACACGATGTTGCTATAAAGGCAGGCAAGGCCGATATTTTATCTTCATTTGTAGAAATAGAAGCTGCTGAAAGAGCAAACGCTGATCTTTTTTCAGATTATTGAGTTATTACAATATCCTGTACTTTAATTGCACCCTCTCATCTTTCCAGATATTATCAGGGCTGATATAAGTATCCTTATACCTTATAATAACACCGGCTTTTGCAAACATATCCCTTACCAGTTCACTGCAAATATAATTTCTGTTCTTTTCCCTCTTGCTGATTCGAAATAATATGCGGATCATGATGCGTACAATTTCAAAGTTATCGTAAGGCCTAGTTAATTCATCTAAACCAAAACTAATTCCTTTATTGATTTTTTCTTTTTCAATATCAAAAT
>JAYVUE010000225.1:0-2238 GCA_043788195.1 Chitinophagaceae bacterium | reverse complement strand
CATGGGATTACAGATTTCTTACCTTGTTCCTTGTGGCTGTTTTGCGTTAATTGTAGGTTACGGATTGTTTTGCGCCAGGCTGCATAGTAGAGCTTCGACGCTTAAATACACAGTATAACTTTTATCAATCGGTATTTGTAACTTATAATATTATTGATCCCATTTTTTGTGAGGTATTTACCAGAGTTCGCTTACTTCCTAAACACTGTCTCGTCCTGAAATAGGTTGACTCCAAAAAAGTGGATAAGTCAACTAAAAACAGGACACAAAATGAGCAAAAAACAAAGCGTAAAGCGCAGCGGGCCGCAACAATTATTCTACACCGAAGCTTTTAAGCAGAAAATCGTCAACGAAGTACTGAACGGTAAACTCAGTAAGCGACAGGCTCAACTGATCTATGGCATCAAGGGCAATGCCACCATTCTTTACTGGATCAATCAAAGCCGGGGGCTGCGGGGTTATGAAAAAAGAAACACTCCCCTTGCTAACTTTGCCGAAATGAAAAAAAATATTCACGACAAAAAGCTGGAAGAAGAAAACAAAGAACTTAAGGAGCTTCTTCGGGTTGCGGAACTTCGTGCCGATCTGTGGCAACATGCCATTGAAATTGCTGAGAAAAAATTTAATATCGACATCGTAAAAAAGCATGGTACCCAACAATCAACTCCTTCCAAAAACAAAGACCTAAAGAAAAAGTAACTGAAATGTGCCAGGTGTTTGGACGCAGCAAGCAGGCTTACTACAAGCAGTTGCATCTTAACGCAAACACAGCAGTAAAGGAGGAAGTAATTGTTGGGCTTATTAAAACCAAACGGGAAATATGGAAACGGGGCAGCGGCAGAAACCTGCACCAGTGTTTACAAAAATAATTTAAAACCCATGATATAAAAATTGGCCGGGATAAGTTCTTTGATGTGCTTCGAAACAACCATTTACTCATCAAATCAAAACATTGCCAGACGAAAACAACCTGCAGCTATCATCACTTTAACCGATACAAAAATTTGATTGTAAATGCACTACCAGCAAGGGCTAACGAGATTTGGGTGTCGGACATAACATACCTGTGGCTAAAACCTCAGGACAAGTTTTGTTACCTGAGTGTCATTACAGATTTGTATTCCCGAAAAATTGTAGGCTACTGTGTACATGAATCATTAAGCGTAAAAGGCTGCATAGATGCCTTGAAGATGGCAGTAAAAAACAGAACCGTTAAAACCCTGTCGCTGATACACCACAGCGACAGAGGCGTACAATACTGCTGCCACGCTTATGTAAAACTGTTGCAAAAGCAGCAAATTCAAATCAGCATGACACAAACCGGAGACCCGTTGGAAAATGCCGTAGCTGAAAGAATACATAAAACCATTTAAGAAGAATTTACCGAGGACAGACAAATAAATTTTTGTAATATTGAACAGTCAAAGACCGAAATTAAAAAATTCATTGAGTTTTATAATAAGCAGCGGCCTCACAGAAGTGTACAATGGCTAACACCTAACGAGGCTTACAAATGTACAGGTACATTAAAACCTATTTGGAAAGCTTACCGCCGCAAAGTACCTGATTGGGGAGATTTGGAAAAGGCATAAGCTGAAGAATGATAACAAAAAAGGTTGCCTGGTAAAAGACAACCTTTAAGTAAAATGAATCTTCATTCCACAGTATCAGTTTATTCCTTCCCGGCTTTAGATCTCCCCGAACTAAAACAACGGGTCTGCTTCAACTGATAAAACAAACATGAATAACTAAAAGCAAAACGTAAAACACAGCAATCTTATCCCGCTGTGGATAACGTGAAAAAGAGTCAACTGATTTTCAGGACGACACAAAGCTTAATTAACGCAACTAACATTCAGAATAAGATGAATATAAATGATTTTTACACACAGGTAAGGACATCTGTAACAAATGAAAGTTTTGACAACTTGACTACGTTACAACTTACCAAACCCGTTTACTTTAATTGGGTAATGGAGGTTTTTTACGAAATGAATGTAAAAAATTATCCAGATAGCAATGCACTTATCTGGCGGTACAATGAAAAGGAAAGGTTCTATACATTCGAAAATATTTATAATGAAGCCAACCAATTTCTAAATTTCTTAAGAACTCATGGTATAGAAAAAGGCAATTGCATATATTCACAACTACCATTAGACCCTGCCAATTGGATTAGTTTATTAGCCGCCATTAAAGGGGGCTTAGTTCTTATTCCATCTTCAACTAATTTAACCG
>JAYVUE010000224.1:0-4357 GCA_043788195.1 Chitinophagaceae bacterium | reverse complement strand
CATTGGATGAAAAATCTTCAAAAAAATATATCCTGGAATTCTTTGCCGCTTCTTTTGCTGCTGTTGATTTCTCAACAACTACAACCGTTTCTTTTTCGTAGGGTGCATGAAGGGGTTGATAAGGCTTGCCTTTTACTTTTTCAGCATCGTAGAAAAAATCGTATAAGTATTGAAAATTAAAATTGTTGATGATGGATTCATGCATATGGCGGGTGGGCTCATCACCTAACTGCCAACTCCAGGTTACACGTATCCATAAAGGCTTGTCTTGCTTTGATTGTTCAACTACACCAGGTGCAAATTTATACACCGGGAATGTTTTAAGCGTTGATCTGCCACCTTCGGTAAAATTGCTTCGGGTAAAAATATCCATATCATTGGTAAAATCGATATAATCAAACAGAGAAGGAATATAGGCCTGCTCGTTGATTTTATTTTTATATCGTTCTTTATGTTTATCAAACGTGGTTAATGCTTTTTGATAATTGCTATTTTCATAAACGGTAAAATTATCGATACTTTTTTGATTGCCGCTATTGTGTTCTTTGATCTCCTTCAGTTTTATTTCATGCGCATCGTGTATTAATTTTTCAGCTTTGTTAAGCAGGTCTCCCACAGTAACTTTTATAAACGGTAACTGGTTGTTTTTACAAAGTAATATGGCTTCTACAAAATTGGCATTCCTGTCGTAACGGGATGCAGTACTATGTGTGGTATGAAATGCAGCAAACTGCGGTAGTTTTTTAATATCGTATTTTTCTAAACCTTGCTTTGAGGTGATGTTTTCAAATGGATCAATCTCTTCCATAAAAAAATAATAATCGCCATTGGTACATAGTTTTTCCATTGCTCTGCCAGGTATTTCATTGGCTGTTATGCCCCAGGGAATTTCTGTTTCCTGCATAGGAGTAAGTTTCCCGTTTTTCATATATAAAGTCCAGGTGTATGAGGTGGCACCAAAACCCTGCGGACTAAATTTCTGGAACGCATTGTACATACCAATCTTAGGCATAATAACTTTTCTTACATCACCAATGGTGCCTTTGGGAATATAGCTTGCCTGCATCCAGTTGGCAAAAGAATCGCATATGGAAAGTTGTGCGGCGCTAAAACTGCGGTCGTCCAATTTGCGGGGCGCCGTAACACCTTTAAAATGATATACTTTCATCCATCCAAAACTGCTGTCGGCAATTATTTGTTCGTTGGTTTTTTGTGCCCATGATGTACATGACCAGCAAAGCAGTGTTATCGTTATAAGTAGTTTCATTATTGTTTTTTTACCAGTGCATGAGTAGTGCCTAGCCTGTCGGTCATCAATAAAATCCTGCCACCTTTAATGGCTTCAAAATAACAATCGTATTTTTCTGTAGCACCCTGGAAGCGATTGGTGAGGACCAGGTTCCAGTTGGTTACAGCAGATTTGCCTTTATATTCCTGGTTGGAAAATTTCATATTGCCTACCATGCCCGATGCACCGGAATGCTGACTTTGATAATTATTTTCAGGTAAAAAAGTAAATTCGTCAGCAGTAGCTGTACTGCTTGTACTGGCAAGGCCGCCGGTATTTACATAATAGTAACTTACGGATGCATAGTCGCTGGTGGTCCATTTGCCAATAAGGTCATTAGCTGCTACTGAAAATTTATTCCTGTACTGCATGGCAGCAGGTTTTTCCCAACCATATGATTCTGTATGATAGGCGCCAAACTCATTTTCATAGTCAGCTTTATTTTCGGTTATAAATTCTAAGTACCTGCCATTACCATTGCTATAGTGTTTTTTAAACAATACAATATGCACTGTTTTTCCACTGGCATTTTCTGTAGCATCTGCTTCTATAAAGCTGATGGACTCGTAACTCTGTATCGTTTTCCATTCAAAATTTTTCATGTTGTTGTAGTGTGGTGCCACTAAAGTATTCCAGGCCGTGTAATCGCTTTCTTTAAAAACAGAATTATAGGCATCTGCTATTTTATTGGGATAATGCAGTAATATTTTGATATTGCCTTTCATTACCTCCACCCAATCTTCTTTTACAACGCTGGTCCAGCCATCATCAAAATTGGTGGTGGTAAATGTAAAAGCTGGTTGATTATATGGTGTTATCGTATTGTTTTGTTCAGCAGTTTGTATGGTATTACCAGTAGTACTATTTTCTTGCATGGTTTGTACAGGTTGTTGTACTACGGGCTGCTCCGGATTTTGTTGCACCGGATTTACCGTTGAGTTTTGAGTATTGTTTGTTTCAGCCTGAGGTGCAGCGGTTGTTTCACCAAAGTAGAGGCTGTTTTCTTTTTTGTCAATGGAAAAATAGCCAATCACAGACCTGTTACCTTTTTGCAGCCAAAAATACTTTTCATCATTTTGAACTGGTGTAATTGTCCAGCCTAAGCCAGTAAGTTGTTCTATCAATGAATCAGCAGAAGACCCTGCTGTTGCATTTGGCAGGGTTAGCAATTCTGTTTTTTCAATTGTTATATTTGATTTTTTTGTTTCTATTTCCAATAATGCTTTTCCTGCCATACTCATCAACATGCGATTATCCTGCTTACTTCCTGCCGGCAACATAATTCCTGTAATCTCCGATTGTGTAACGGGAATAAGTTTTTTTTGACCAATTGACTGTAATGAAATCAGTAGCAATATAAGTGTTATCGTTTTATTCATCGTTTATTTATTTGAATTTAAGGTTTATGCTTTTTATAAAATTCTTTTTATAATGGCATGGTATAAAATAAATAATTTTTATAGTCAGCTTATGAATTAAAAATATTGTTCCTTTCCGGGTTTAGCTATCCTGTAAAACAGGGAATTTTAATCTTTGGTTATTTTTTATACTGGTGATGCAGGATTTTACTTCCTGGTATGTACTCTTCCAATAAATATAATTAATATTTAGTTTTCCGGGGAATTACAATCCTGACATATTCCTCAGTATGCCATGATTATTTTTTCATCATCATTTCAAATTGAAAGGGGTTATTCTCCTGGTATTTTAATGGCAGTAAAAATGCCGGCCGGGCCGTAAAAATATTGATTGCCACTTCTGAAAAGGCCATCCCTCACTGTTTCTTTTACGGCTTGCAATAAAATATTTCCTTCAACTATAGTAAATTGATAACTTATTTTTTCTAAAAAAATATATTAATGATGATATATCCATCAGTCCGGTAATTTTATAAAATCAAAATCTCGTGTAGGAAGGGTATAACTCCATCGATTTTTGTTATTTAAAGGGCCATCTCTTTTAGATTCCTGGCTGGCTTGTAATACCAGGTGGGTTCCAAAATAATCAGTTTCAAAACCATACTGGTATGTTATTTTTTCTAATGGTATGTTTTGGCTAGACAGGTGCTTACCCCATACATCATTTCCCCCTTTTCTGCTCCATGTTTCTAGTACAGCAATTTTAGGGGTAATTGTAATGCTATTTCCGTTGATTTGATAAGTTCCGCTTTCTCTTGTTAAAAAAATATCAGCAAAAAAAGAAAACGTTTTAATAATATTTTTATAAGTACCATTCTGATCAAACATGTATTGTCGGTGGATATAGCCAGCAACGCCATTTTTTACCAGATAGGGGTCCTGGTCACTTTTAACAGTTGTCCAGGTGCCAACGACAGAGCCAATATTATTATCTATTGCGGATTGAGGATTTTCTTTCTTTGTAGCAGGTAAAGTTTCTGGCTGTTTTAATTCAATC
Organism: Chitinophagaceae bacterium; assembly: GCA_043788195.1. Classification (GTDB taxonomy): domain Bacteria; phylum Bacteroidota; class Bacteroidia; order Chitinophagales; family Chitinophagaceae; genus Ferruginibacter. The sequence goes on along the minus strand of JAYVUE010000224.1, from coordinate 654 downwards.
GATGCTAACAGGTTTTGTATTATCGGGAAATAATCCCTGCTATTGGTAATGACCACAATACTTACACAACGTTCATAGCCACTCATGGTGACAAGCATGGCAATTGCTTCGCTTTTATTAAAGATAAACTTAGCATTACCGTCCATTATTTTCCAGCCTGCTGCTTCATGTATTTCATTAATTTTCGGCGTATCCTCAGGTGTATAATTTTTTACAATTAACGCCTGCCACTCGTTTTCAAAATCGGCTTCTATGCTTCCTTTACTAACATTGCTTTTTAATACAAAAATCTGGCACCAACTGTTTTTTTGTTTGTCGGTAATGGTATAGTTTGTGCTGGTTTCCTGCACTGCTTTCTTCCAACCTGCAGGTGGACTGTAAGTGATCAGGTCAAACGTTTCTTTTTGCGCAATGCCAGGTAAAACTGCAACTAACGATAAAAAAAGAAAGTACATTTTTTTCATATACCGATTTTATGAAGTAAAAATATTCTTCCTTCATGGGTTTAGCCATCCTGTAAAACAGGGAATTTTAATCTTTTGTGATCCTGATATTACTGATATATACTTTTACATTATCCGCATCATTGGTACTGTTCTCCCACTGAATAAAATTAAATTTTGTACCCGCAGGTAAACCGCAGCTGATGCAATT
>JAYVUE010000223.1:0-4637 GCA_043788195.1 Chitinophagaceae bacterium | reverse complement strand
CTGCAGATGGAACCTGGGTGGAAACAGAAACAGAAATTCCGGTATCACAACTTCCGGCAATTGTTACTGCTGCCATAAATAAAAAATATCCCGGTACTGAAATTGTAGGTGCAGATAAAATTGAAACTGCAAATAAAGGGACAGTGTATGAAGCAGACATTAAGACCGGCGGTAAGAAAAAAGAAGTAATACTGACTGCTGATGGAACTTTTACAAAGTAGAATACTAAATAATGGAAGTCCCGAAACAAAAGATCGGGACTTCCTTTTACTTATTTTGCAAAAAAAATATGAAAAAAATACCTGCTATCACTGCACTTTTTTGGGTTATGAAAATATGTGCTACCACATTGGGAGAAACTGCCGGTGATCTGCTTTCTATGACAATAAATATTGGTTACGCAATTAGCTCAGCTATATTATTAGGCGGGTTTTTGATAACAGTTATTATTCAACTGTTTTCAAAGCGATACATTCCGGTTATTTACTGGCTCGTCATTCTTTCTACTAGTACAGCTGGAACAACTATGTCTGACTTTATGGACAGAACACTGGGACTTGGTTATGCAGCAGGAAGCTTAATTCTTATAGCCATTTTATGCCTGGTTCTATTTGCCTGGTGGTTAGCAGAAAGATCATTGTCCGTTACAAACATCATATCCTTGAGAGGGGAACTGTTTTATTGGGCTGCCATTTTATTTTCAAATACATTAGGAACTGCGCTGGGCGATTACCTTGCTGATGATTCTGGTCTTGGTTTTGCCGGTGGCGCCATTTTAATTGGTTGTGTTTTAGGAATTGTTGTGTTAGCCCATTATTATACAAAAATGTCTGCTGTTTTATTGTTCTGGATCGCTTTTGTTTTAACCCGGCCTTTTGGCGCAACTTTCGGTGATCTATTAACAAAAACACCGAACAAGGGTGGCCTTGGCTTTGGAACATTGGGTTCCTCATTCATTCTTTTTGTTGTGCTTTTAATTCTTATTGTTTATACTTCTTTCAATAATAAAAAATCAATGCAAACCTTAAATGAAAAAGAATAAAAAACTAATTAACCAAATATTGGTTGCCATTATCAGCGCAAACGCTTTGATCTTTCTTTTATTGGCCTATTTTGATAAACTAAGTACTGATCCAAAGGATCTGGTGTTCATTGATTTTTTGGGAAGACTAACTGTTTATTATTTATGTTTTACAGCTTATGAATTTTCCCTAGAGTACATGAATGAAAATGAAGAAAAGCCCAGCCCAATAAAAACTAGCATATCCATAAATAGGGATCGCCAGAATAAGGACTAATGAATATTGTTCTATAGATTTTGATATTCAGTTTAACTTCAGTTAGCTCGTAAACGCTTTGTATAAGCAAAGAACTGGATTTTACCCGCACAGAAATCACGAAAGCCTTTCAGCAAATAACAAACTGTTACTTAAGAAACAGACATTATAAACTATTGGAATTAGTTTAATAATTCCATACTTGAATTTTGCCCCGGTGAAAAATCTCCTTATTTCATGGGTAAACTACCTTCTCACTTCAATAAACCTTTATTAGTTTTAATTAGGTTATTGTAACTACCATTTTGAAGACGTCAGAAAAACAATTGATTTATGTTCCAGGATATAATCTGCATCTATGCTAAATAAAAATTCAATGAAAATAACAAAACCAAAGTATAAAAAACTTTTAGCCGATATTGGGTTAACAATAGAACGGGCCAGGGGAAGTGCTATAAGAACCATCAATACAGAATTAGTAAAAGCTAATTGGGAAATCGGCAGACATATTATAGAATTTGAACAGCATGGAAATGAAAGGGCAGAATACGGAAGCGATTTGCTTACAAGGCTTTCAATAGATTTAAGGATTCGTTATGGTAAAGGATTTGGCAGACGCAATATCCTTGATATGCGTAGGTTTTATCTTACTTATCAAAAATGGCAGACAGTGTCTGCCAAATTGAGTTGGAGCCATTATATAGCATTAACAGGCGTCTCAGATAACATTGGAAGAAATTTTTATGAAAAACAAATTGTCAATGAAAATTTATCAGTAAGAGAACTTGAACGGCAAATTGATTCCTCTTTGTTCGAGCGGCTTGCATTGAGCAAAGACAAAAAAGGTGTTTTGCAACTTTCAAAAAAGGGGCAAAATATTTCACATCCAACAGAAGCAATAAAAGACCGGTATGTTTTAGACTTTCTCAAAATACCTCAAAGCTATAGAATGACAGAGAAAGGCTTTGAACAGAAAATAATAGATAGTCTTCAAATGTTCTTACTTGAACTTGGCAAGGGTTTCACATTTGTTGCCAGGCAATACAGAATTTCACTTCGGAACAAACATTTTTCTATCGACCTTGTTTTTTACCATCGTATTTTAAAATGCTTTGTAATAATTGATCTTAAAGCAAGGAAGGTAAATCATGGAGACATTGGTCAAATGAACCTCTATCTTAACTACTTTAAAACTGAAGAAAGTGTAAAAGGTGACAACGAGACAATCGGTATCATACTTTCGGCAGACAAAGATGAAATATTAGTTGAGTTTGCAATGGGCGGAATATCAAATAAAATCTTTGTTTCAAAATATCAGCTTTATCTGCCGACAAAAAACAATTACAAAAAAAGGTAAAGGCAATTATGGAAGGAAAGTGAGCCGTGCATAAAACACTTACTTTTACAAGACAAGGGTAAAGAGCTACAAATTATTATGATTTCGCCAATTTAGCAGTATTTACGTTCTTTGTAAATATATAAAAGCTCCATAAAGAGTTTATGGACAAGCCCGCCTGGCAGAATGCCGTTTGAACGGGAGTGCGACCTGCATAAAGGCTGGCAGTCGCCTGTGATGTTTGGAATTGTTTTATAGCCAGGTTTCCTGAAAGGATCGGAACAGGCACAAAAAAATATTATGCAAACAGTTTATATAATTGATGCTATCAGAACGCCCATTGGAAAATATGGCGGGGCATTAAGCGGGGTGAGGCCCGATGATCTGCTGGCGCATGTGATAAAGGTTTTGGTGAACCGGAATTCTTCTATTGATGTAAATGCTATTGAAGATGTGATTGCGGGTGGGGCAAATCAAAGCGGCGAGGATAATCGTAATGTAGCACGGATGGCGGCCTTACTTGCAGGATTGCCAACCTCAGTTGCAGGCAACACAGTAAATCGTTTATGTGCCAGCGGCTTGCAAGCTATCATGGATGGTGCCAGGGCCATTGCCTGCGGAGATGGTGATCTCATCATTGCCTCTGGTGTGGAAAGTATGAGCAGGGCGCCTTTTGTAATGCCAAAAAGTTCAAGCGCATTCGCAAGAGAACCTCAGATCTACGATACAACAATGGGTTGGCGTTTTATCAATAAAAAATTATCAGAACAGTATTATCCTTTTACCATGGGTGAAACTGCTGAGAATGTTGCCAGGCGCTGGAATATCAGTAGAAATGCACAGGATGAATTTGCCATGGAAAGTCAACAAAAATATGCCCGGGCTTTGGAAGCTGGTAAATGGAGGGATGAAATTGTACCAATACAAGTTCAAATAGGGAAGGAGGTTTTTGATTTTGATACAGATGAACATCCTCGCATAACCAGCCTGGAAAAACTGGCACAATTGAAACCTGCATTTGCAAAAGACGGAACTGTAACGGCAGGCAATAGTAGCGGAATAAATGATGGCGCCGCTGCCATGTTATTAGCCAGCGAAGCTGCTGTTATAAAATACGGATTGCAGCCAAAAGCAAAAGTTGTTAGTATGGCTGTTGCAGGTGTTGATCCTGCAATTATGGGAATTGGACCGGTTCCTGCAAGTAAAAAAGCATTGGAAAGAGCAGGACTGAATGTTGGTCAACTTGATCTGATTGAACTCAATGAAGCGTTTGCATCTCAATCAATTGCCTGCATACATGACCTTGGGCTTGACCTTGAAAAAGTAAATGTAAATGGTGGTGCCATTGCATTGGGGCATCCATTGGGTTGTAGTGGTACACGTATCTCTACAACATTATTATATGAATTGAAAAGACGCAGGGCAAAATACGGATTGGCCACCATGTGTATCGGAGTAGGGCAGGGAGCTGCAATTGTTTACGAAGCTTTATAATTTATGCAATAATTTTTTTACCAACCTGAAATTAACGGTAATGGATAGCAGTAATAAAAATACGGCAACTGCTAAAACTATCCAGTGAACAGATGGAGAAAGTATTTCACTATTATTCATGAAAAAATGTTGAAATCCCCAATGCAAAAAAGCCGTTACAACAATAGCCGAAATAATAACCATTATATAAACAGGTATCCATTTTTTTGCAACCGTTTTGCTGAGCCAGTTAGGCGAATAGCCAATGGTTAAAAGCAGTTGCAAATTTTCTTTGCTGCGGGCGATCATAAGTTGTAAATAAAAAGAAAACAATACCATTGCCAGTAATATCACTAATATGCCAAAACCTGCAAGCCCGCTTACAATGGCTTGCAAAACCTGCTTAATTCTGCCAAACTTCGTCTTGTCTTTATTTACATGATAATTTTTTTGTTCCAGGAAACTCAAAAAAACCGGGCTGTTGGCATCTTTTGTTTTTATGAAAATTCTTGAGGGATTAACTTTTGTTGAATTGCCAAAATGTTGGTTGG
>JAYVUE010000222.1:0-8039 GCA_043788195.1 Chitinophagaceae bacterium | reverse complement strand
CTGCTTTTGCAAAGGTTTTACATTCGTGATTGAGTAAATGATCGGCCTGGTCGCCTAATAATTCAATGATTTTTTTATTAGCCATATTAGTTTGGTTTTAAACAAATTTAAGGCAAAAACTGTGGAAAGGGAAATGATACCTGAATTTGGGTGATGTCTTGATTTGAAAAGTTTCTATAGAGTAATGGATTATTTACCACAGAGACTCGTCCAACCATGTCATCCCTGGCATTACCTGCACGGGCAGGTGGCACAAAGATCATAAAGTAATGATTAAACGCAGATTTAAAGGGGTGATACAGATTTCGCAGAAGCAGTTCTTCGAACTGGTAAGGCCCGAAAGGCCTTGATGCAACCTTTAGGTTCCAAATCTGCGATTTGTATTTTCATTTATTCTTCATTCTTATTTGTATTTTTTTTAACTGGTATACTACCTGAATTTGATTATAAGATATTGTGAATAAGGTTTTTAAAGTACTGCACCGCCTTTAATAACCGGCTTCCGTACCAACTGAACATCTCTCCATCAACGAGTAAAATTTTACAATGGGGCAGATGAGTTTGCAGTTCATCAATATGTTTTTGCTTAAAAGGGTAGGGTTCGGAGGAGAGAAGAAGTAATTGGCAATTGGTTATTTGCAATTCTACAGTTGTAATTTCGGGATATCTTAATTTATCAGCAAATACATTTTGAAAACCACATTTATTAAGCATGTCATTAATAAAAGTATCGCCACCGATGGTCATGTAGGGATCTTTCCAGATGAGATAAACAGTGTGTAGTTGGTGGTTGGCAGTTTTTAATTCGGAAAACTTATTTTTTATTGAAGCGGTTAGCTCACTGGCTTCATTTGTTTTACAGGTGAGAACGCCAATATCAGTTATCATTTGCAAAGCATCATTCAAATTGTTGACATCAGTGACCCAAACGGGATGATCCTTTGCAAGTTCCTCAACCTGTTCTTTTACATTTTCTTCTTTATTGGCAATGATAAGATCGGGCTGTAACTGATCAATGATCTGTTTATTTATGCTCTTGGTTCCGCCCACTTTTGTTTTTGTTTTGATCCATTCGTCGGGGTGTACACAAAATTTTGTGATGCCAACTGTTTCCTGTTCCAGCCCCAGGTAATCTAATAATTCGGTTTGCGAAGGCACCAATGAAATGATCCTTTTTGGAGTATAGGCCAGATCTGTTACCCTTTTCAATATCATTCTGTAAAATTATGTATCGGGCGTTACTGAAATAAAAAAACTTCCACAGCTATTTGATGAATCAAAATACTGTGGAAGTTACTTTTTTAAGTCCAACCAAGCTTCAGTTGGTCTTTTCAGGATCTGGGAATTGGCTTTCTTAAGGGGGTTACCTTATATGGAAGCGGTGTCCTTTAATAATTTAATCCTGGTTTCAGGGTTTTTCAATTTTAACCATCATCGCTTTTTACAGCATAGGTTTTGGATATTGGGTTTTTTCGGTTTTTGCTATTATCGCTTTTTACAGCATAAGCGGGATATTGGTTTTTTTTCTTTTCAGATCTCGTTGGTTTTTCAATAGGTCAAGATCTTAAAGCAAATATTGGTTTTTCAAAAAAAATATGAAGTTGACTGATATTGGATTGTTTGATGATTTTTCACAAACATTGGATTTAACTTTTTTTGGTTTTTTCTGGATCTTGGATAATGATTGATATTTAATCTCTATCAATCAACTTCAACACAAAGATGCAAAAGCTGCTGGTCTTGTACTAGAGCAGTATTGCGCTTTTTTTATGATATTGTAATTACTGTGCCTGTCGTATTTATTCATCTTATTGTTTGGGATTCTTACCTGAAAGGGTATCGTAATTCTACGTATCCTGATTAGTATTTGTGCTGCTAATAAAAAAGCTGCATCAATAAGATGCAGCACAGTATTGAGTTTTAGCCAATCGTATAATTTTGATCCAGTTATTTGGCCAGGCTTTGTATAATGTCGTATTTTGTTACGATATGGTAAGCACCACTTTCATCTTTGCTGAGAACCGCCCCATTTTCTTTAGTGATAAATGAACTTAACCGTTCAACCGGGGTATCAAAAGCAACTTCGGGGTAAGCTTTTTCCATTATTGTTTTTATTGTTTGTGTTTTAATATCAGGGTTCGATAAAATATTATTGAATAATCCACTTTCAGAAATAGCACCTGTATTTATATCATTATCAACTACAGGGATGTTTTCAATATCATATTTTTTCATCAGTTCAATTGCTGATGCAACTGATTGCGAAGAACTAACTGTTATTAATTTTTGAGATCCTCTTCCACTGATCAGGTCTTTAAAAGTCTTTACTTCTAAAAATCCCCTTTCCATCATCCATTGATCATTATATACTTTACCAACATAACGGCTGCCATGGTCGTGAAATATCAATACTACCACGTCATCTTTTTTCAGTGAATCTTTCCCGTGGGGGCCTTTGGCTATTTGTATTAAGCCCTGTAAACAACTGCCTGCGCTATATCCGCAGAACATTCCTTCTTCTTTTGCTATTCGCCTTGCCATAACAGCGCCATCTTTGTCTGTTACTTTTTCAAATTTATCAATGTATTGCATATCATAATTCTGCGGTACAAAATCTTCACCAAAGCCTTCACTGATATAAGGATAAACTTCTTTTTGATCCAGTTCACCTGTTTCAAAATATTTTTTTAATAAAGACCCATAGCTATCAATGGCCCATACTTTAATATTAGGATTTTTTTCTTTTAAATATTTTCCTGTACCAATAATTGTACCCCCGGTGCCGGTTGCAACAACAAGATGGGTAATTTTTCCATCAGTTTGTTCCCATATCTCGGGGCCCGTTTGTTCGTAATGAGCGTCTCGGTTAGCCAGGTTATCATATTGGTTAACATACCAGCTATTGGGCACTTCTGTTGCTAAACGTTTGCTTACAGAATAATAGGAGCGGGGGTCTTCGGGTTCTACATTAGTAGGACAAACAATTACTTCGGCTCCTACGGCTTTTAAAATATCAGCTTTTTCTTTTGATTGTTTATCTGTTGTTGTAAAAATACATTTGTACCCTTTTACACAGGCTGCCAGTGCCAGGCCCATCCCTGTATTACCACTGGTTCCTTCTATAATTGTGCCACCTGGTTTTATCTTTCCTTCACGCTCAGCAACTTCCAGCATTTTTAAAGCCATGCGGTCTTTTATTGAATTGCCCGGATTAAAATATTCAACTTTTGCCAATACAGTGCAGGGCATATTTTTTGTTATCTTATTTAATTTTATCAGCGGGGTATTACCAATTGTTTCTAAAATATTGTTGAGCCACATAATATCAGTTGTTTTGGTGCAAAGGTAATTTTTTATGTTTACAGAGTTGTATGGAAGTCGTTTGTATTATTAACGGGTAAAAAAAACTGCCGGTCTTTGCAGCCGGCAGTTTTATTAATTATTGTATGAAATTATTTTTTACCAAGCTTGATTACAACTTTTAACTGGGTGGTGTAATAAACATCATTTTTAGCAGGATTACCACGGTTAAGCGCTGGGTTGGTTGGATATGCTTCACCACCAACTTCATTTCCTCTCCAGGTGAGCTGAGCAGTTCTTGGATTTCTTGCATCCAGCAAAGCTTTGTCAGGATAGCTTGACCGGCTTACATCATCTATATAATCGGTATTTGTTCTGCGATATCTAAATTCACCTAGTAAAGTTACTTTTTTGCTAACAGCCCATTTAAGTCCCCCACCAAATGGTATTTGTACTTCAAGTCTTTTATAGAATTTTCTGCCGGGATAAGCATCCAATCCCTGCCCTTCAGTTCCCAGGTAACGTAAGTATTGTTTATAACCGATTTTATCAAATGTGTATGGGTTGAAATAAAATGCGCCAAAACCAACAAAAACAAAAGGTGTAAATTTGAATTTGTCCAGGTTCAATATATCATATTCTACAACACCTGCCAGATCCCAGATAACAGATTGGAAATTGAGGTTTCTTGCCCTTAGATCTGCACGGGAATTTCTACTGTCCTCTGCCTTAACTTTTAAAACTGAAACATCAATCCTTGCATTCAAATGAGGCATTATATTGTAACCAACTCCTGCACTAAAAGCATAGGATGATTGAGAAAAAATATCTGTTCCCGAGGTTAGATCGCCATAATAAGTGGCAATGCCGGCTCCGGCACTGATACTCATTTTAGACATAAAACCTTTTCCATGGGGTTTTTGAGAATGTTGGTTTTCCGGGTTCAGCGAACTCATACTGGCGGTCAATTGCGCATAGGTAATGGTGCCGGTAAACATTACTATTCCTAAAAAGTAAAGTTTAGAAAATTTCATCTTATTATTAGTTTTAGTAAGTAAATATAGAAATTTTTGTAAAACATTCAATATTTATCAAGGCAAAAGTAACAAATTCTTTCACTTATCCTTCTTTATTACATAGATTTAATTAAGTAATTGCTCTTTTGCTTTTTTTATCGCATCATCTAATGAATTTAATACTTCGAAGTACCCTTCAGTTCTCCATAATTGGCGTGCAATTGATGCCCTCAGCTGGTTAGTTAAAGCAGTTTTTTCCTTTGCAGTGATATTGGTAACAGATATAGAATCTTTAATTACTTCTTTACTAAAAGAAAGCCAGTTATCTTCAGTAAAAACAAACCGTTTGATAAAATCTTCCGGTTCTTTGAAACCTTTCAAAAGGGCCTGGTTTTGAAGATAATAATTATATACAAAACGGTTGATGGTTCCTTTTGCAAATAATTTAGCTGATATGGTATTATAGCCAATTGTATCAACTGCTACAAAATAATCAGGGGTTATGCCCCCGCCTCCATATACAGTTTTGCCACCCATGGTTTTAAATACTTTTGTTTTATCATTTTTTAGTGAATCAGCAATCTGTGTTTCCCCATTATTGTACCGGTTACTGATCTCATCAAGATAGGCCTTTTTACCATTTGTATATGGCCTTTGTATGCATCTGCCAATGGGGGTAAAATAACGTGCAATAGTTAAACGAAGTGCACTTTTGTCACTAAGATCAAATTGTTCCTGCACCAGTCCTTTTCCAAAAGTTCTCCTGCCTATGATGGCAGCCCTGTCCCAATCCTGCAATGCACCAATTAATATTTCACTGGCACTGGCTGTTCCTTCATCAGCTAAAATTACCAATTTCCCTTTTTCAAATAAGCCAACCCTGCGGCATCGATATTCTTTTTTTGCCTGGTGAATTCCTTCTGTATAAGTGATCAGTTTATCAGCATCTAAAAATTCATCAGCAATTTCTACAGCTTCTTCTAAAATTCCTCCGCCATTGCCCCTAAGATCAAGCACCATCTTTTGCATCCCTTTGGTTTTCAATTTTTCCAAAGCTTCCATAAACTCCCGGTAGGTTTGGGCCGAAAATCTGTTTATCCTTATATAGCCTGTTAAATTATCAAGCATATACATAGCATCAACACTGTTTAAAGCTATTGCATCCCTTGTGATAACTATACTTTTTTGTTCTTGTCCTTTAAGGAAAGTAATATTTAATTTAGTGCCTCGTCCGCCCCTGAGTAATTTAATATAATCATCGAAATTCAATTTTTTACCCGCAACAATACTATCATTAATTTTTAAAAATTTATCCCCTGTCATTAAGCCGGCTTTTGATCCGGGGCCATTGGGCATTACATTGATAACATTCATGGTATCATTAAAGATGTTGAATTCAACACCTATCCCATAAAATTTACCGGCAAGATCATCATTTATTAAATTTAAATCTTCAGCCGCAATAAAAACAGAGTGTGGGTCAAGCTTGCTGAGCATAGCTTGTATTGCTGTATCTGTAAGCTGATCGATCTTCACTTCATCAACATATTTACTCCGGATCAGATCAAGGATCTCTTGTACAGGCCTTTGTTTGTCAGTAAAAAAAAAACTTTTGCCAGGCATTGTATCCCTCATCTTGTATCCCAGGAACATTCCTATTATCATTGTAATACTAAAATAAAGAGGCAACCAAACCTGTAATTTTTTGTTATTCATTATGCTAAGTTAAATTTTTGCAGTGAACCCTGATAAATATATCAAATTTGATACTAAAGTTTTAACTTCAGTTTATTGTATAAAAAATCATTATGGCGGTAAAATTAATTGCAGATAGTGGCTCTACCAAAACAGAGTGGTGTTTGATCAGTGGAAAAACGAAAAGATCTTTTGTTACGCAGGGGTTAAGTCCTTATTTTCTATCTGCAGAACAAATTGAGTATATTATAGAAAATGAGCTTAGCCCAAAATTGAAAAAATTGGAGCCGGATGAAGTTTTTTTTTATGGTACAGGTTGCAGTAATCCCGATAATGTTAAACTGGTAAAAAAGGCTATTAATAAAGTGTTTGGCGGAGCATTAGTTACAGTAAACCACGATCTGATGGGAGCTGCCAGGGCATTGTGTGGAAATGAAAAGGGTGTGGCCTGTATTCTTGGCACGGGCTCCAACTCCTGCTATTTTAACGGCAAAAAAATTATTAAGAATAGCCCGGGCCTGGGTTATGTTTTAGGCGATGAAGGTAGTGGTGCTTACCTGGGGAAGAAAGTAGTACAATATTTTTTGTACAATACTTTTGATGCAGATCTGATGGACAGGTTTAAAGCAAAATTCAATACAAACAGCAGTGAAATACTAACTGCGGTGTATAAAAAACCTTTGCCTAACCGTTACCTTGCATCTTTCGCTATTTTTTTATCGGAGAACCGCGGGCATTATATGATAGAAAATATTATTGAAGACGGGTTTAATGATTTCTTTTTTAATCATATTTATAAATACCGCGAAAGCTGGACATTGCCAATTCATTTTACAGGTAGTATTGCGTACGGATTTAAGGATGTTTTAAAAGAGATGTGTAATACTTATGAATTACAATTAGGGAGAGTATTAAAAAGACCCATGGATGGATTAATTAAATTTCATAACTAAGTAAAACAGATGGCATTTGAAAGTATAACTGAATCAGCTTCGGCCTACCGGCACCTCGAAAAAATGCCTGTTACAGAATTATTGAAAAATATTAATGCAGAAGACAAGACTGTTCCGATGGTAATTGAAAACATTATCCCACAGGTAGAAATTCTGGTTCATACAATTGTTGATAAAATGTTAGTCGGAGGGCGCTTATTTTATATTGGAGCAGGTACCAGTGGGCGTTTGGGAATCGTTGATGCAAGTGAATGCCCGCCCACATTTGGTGTACCCCCTGGTTTGGTGATCGGTATTATTGCAGGTGGGCAAAAAGCCATAACCGCAGCAGTGGAACTAGCAGAAGATGATATTGAACAAGGATGGATTGACCTTCAGGAGCAAGCTATAAGTTCAAAAGATGTAGTAATAGGTATCGCTGCCAGCGGAACTACACCATATGTTATTGAGGCTTTAAAAATATGCAGGCAAAATAATATAATTACCGGTAGTATTTGCTGTAATCCCGGGGCTCCCTTAAATGAAGTATCAGATCATCCGATCCTTGCAGTTGTGGGCCCAGAGTTTATAACAGGCAGTACCAGGATGAAAAGCGGAACAGCACAAAAATTAATACTGAATATGATCTCTACAGCAGTAATGATACAATTGGGCAGGGTAGAAGATAATAAAATGGTGAATATGGAATTAACTAATGATAAATTAATAGACCGGGGGGTAAAAATGCTGATGGAAAATTTAAAATCAATAGATTACGATGCTGCCAGGTTATTATTATTACAAGCCGGAACTGTTAAAAAAGCTATAGAAATTAACCATTCATAAAAAAATCTTGGATAATATATGTAAATACAGTAATTTTCGTATCTAATTATTAAACCTAATACTACACTTATGAATTACAAACTTTTACTATCCACATCATTTATTGCTTTAAGCCTAACTTCTGTTGCACAGGATGTAAACAGTACTTACGCTATTACCGGAAATGGAACCGGCGATTTTAACTGGGTTAATATACGCCAGTTAAATATAAATACAGGTACAATTGAAAGAACCCTGTATGATAACAAGT
>JAYVUE010000221.1:0-13559 GCA_043788195.1 Chitinophagaceae bacterium | reverse complement strand
CCAAAAATTATACCAATAACAGGTATTGCTTAAAAGATATCATATGAAAAAAACCTTAGTAAAACCTGGTCTGCGAACTCTGTTTTTTTACGAGGAAAGTAAAATACCAGGGGCAAAAAAAATTAAATACTGAATTTTATAAACTAACTATTAGCTACTAGTCAAATAATGCCTGTTGGGTATTTTCCTTATCAGCTTTTTTCTCCCATTCCATTTCCACCGACTTGCTGTAATCTACCAATTTTGCTCCCAGGGCCTTCCAACCCATTATCTCCACCACTTTATTAATTTTTATTTTTCCTTTCCTTACCTGTGAACCACGGCCACTTTGCACGGCTAAAATGGGTTCATCATCAGTAGTAACTGCTTCCAGGTAATTTTCAGCACCTTCTTTAATAAAAAAGAATTTATTGTATAAAGTGGTTGTTTCTATCTTAAATCGTTTTACACTGAACTGCACTTTTTCTTTATCATAATAAACAGCCGTTATTATCTTATCAGGGTTAAATTTTTCCATCAGTAAAATTTTTTCCACATCAAACCTTTGTATAAGTTCCTGGTCGGTTATTTCATAATTACCATCAATATATATTATCAGCAACCTGTCTTCTGCATCAAATTTACCAAGGTACTCTCCTTTTTCATCTGTATTTAAACGGCCAAACTTATTATCAAACCATAATTTTTTTGCGTCAAGGGTTGAATTACCAGCCTCTTTAAATTTCACCGATTTCAGTGTATACTTGGTCACCTGGTTGCCTATACTGCTTCTTCCTTTGATCTCCTGCTCTTCAAACAAAAATTCCAGTTCTTTATTTCTTGCACTGCAATTAGCGCTCAACATAATTTTCACCACTTCTGCTTCTCCATTTGCATTTGCAGAAAAATAATGAACCTTGCTTTTCTCAGATCCTTTTGTAAGATCATATTCTTTATCCCTGGTAACTCCGGTTACATTAAAACGCTTGGCATAACTGACTCCCGTTTTTCCATCAGAATAGATCATGTTATAGGTAGTGCGTTCATCATTTTTTTGGAAAACGGCAACGTGAATAATATCCTTACCAACAAAAACTTTATCAGACACTTTTACCACCTTCATAATACCGCTCCTTGTAAATGCGATAATATCATCAAAGTCGGACACTTCAGCAACCAGCTCATCTTTTTTAAGCCCAGTGCCAATAAATCCATCTGAAAAATTGACGTATATCTTTGTATTGGCTATAGCTACTGACTTTGCCTGTATAGTATCAAAATATTTGATCTCAGTTTTTCTTTCTCTACCTTTTCCAAATTTTTTCAACAGGTTCTCATAATATACAACTGCATAATCAACAAGATTGGCCAGGTCTTGCTTTACCTGTTTAATGTCGGCTTCCAGTGCTTTTATCTGATCATTCAATTCATCAATATCCAGTTTGTAAATACGGCGTACAGGCTTCTCAGTTAATTTAATAATATCTTCTCTTGTAATTTCCCGTTTCAGTAACATTTTAAAAGGTGTAAATGCTTTATCAATACCTTCAAGTACTTTGTCCCAGGTTTCATATTTCTTCTCCAGTTCCTTATAAATTTTTTCTTCAAAGAATATTTTTTCTAAAGAAGTATAATGCCATTTTTCCTGCAGTTCGGCTAACCTGATCTCCAGTTCCCGTTTCAGTAATTCTTTGGTATTATCAGCGGATACTTTTAATAACTCCGTTACACCCAGGAATTGTGGTTTATCTTTTACTATTACACAGGCATTGGGCGAAATACTTACCTCACAATCAGTAAAGGCATACAGGGCATCAATTGTGATATCCGGAGAGATGCCCGTTGCCAATTCAATAATAATCTCTACATCTGCTGCGGTATGATCAGTAACTTTCTTAATTTTTATCTTCCCCTGCTCATTAGCTTTTACAATACTTTCCATTAACTGGGTTGTTGTAACGCCAAAGGGTACACTTTTAATTAAGAGTGTTTTTTTATCCTGCTCTTCAATGATTGCCCTAACCCTTATTTTTCCGCCCCGCATACCATCGTTATAATTGCCGGCATCCATGATGCCACCGGTAAGGAAGTCGGGCAATATCTCAAATCTTTTGCCCCTTAAATATTTTATTGAAGCTTCAATTAATTCGCAGAAATTATGTGGTAATATTTTTGTTGCCAGGCCAACTGCAATGCCTTCGGCACCCTGAGCCAGTAACAATGGGAATTTCATAGGCAAGGTAACCGGTTCATTTTTTCTGCCATCATAACTCAAAGCCCAATCCGTTGTTTTAGCATTGAAAGCCACTTCCAATGCAAACTTGCTCAACCTGGCTTCAATATATCTTGATGCTGCCGCTTCATCACCTGTTCGTACATCACCCCAGTTACCCTGCGTTTCTACCAACAGATCTTTTTGACCCATGTTTACCAATGCATCTCCAATGCTGGCATCGCCATGCGGATGATATTGCATACTTTGCCCGATGATATTTGCCACTTTATTAAAGCGGCCGTCATCCATTTCTTTCATGGCATGCAGTATCCTTCTTTGCACAGGTTTTAATCCGTCTTCAATGGCAGGCACAGCTCTTTCCAGTATTACATAACTGGCATAATCCAAAAACCAGGTTTTGTATTGGCCCCCGATTCCGGCATCAGTGTGTAGATAATCTTCTTTATTTGTTTTAGCCATGGCCTCACTACCCTTCCTCCTCTCCAAAAGAGAGGAGGCGGTGCATTTTATTTTTAATAATTATTTAATCTTCCAAATCAACATTTATTCTTTACTCAACAATTGACACAATATTCTCCGCTTCATTCTCCTCCATTTCCTCCCCCTTTGGGATTCCCTGCAAAGGGAACGAGCGTAGCTTTAGAGGGGGCTTTCACTTCAAAGTCTTTCATATTCCCCACTTTCCCCTGCACATCAAACTGCTTCTGTGCGATCATTACTTTTAAACGCCATAATAAATAAGCATCCCCGGTTGGATGTTTGGCCTTACTCAAATATTGATAAATGATCTTTGATGCTTTTTGCCAATCACCGGTAATAAATCTTTTAAGATCAGCATCATAAAAATCATAATCTTCCTGTACCAGTTTTTTTCCGCCTTCCAGTAAACGGATACCTTTATATTCACTGCAGATCTTCATCCATTCATCGGGATCAACTTCAAATTCGCTTAGTGTGATCTCCCTGGCCAGTTTTTTTGCTTTTACAAATTCCTTTGCTGGGATATCATATAAATTCAGGGGGTAAAAAAGATTTCCCTTCTCGGTTAAAAATGGCAGATTATTGAGATACAAAATAAATATCCTGCCTGGGTACTCTTTTAACTGACTTACTAACCAATAATAACTGCAAACATCATGTTTGTTGGGTGCTGTCCAGATCCAAAGTACTTCTTCGGTATCGTTATTTAATCTTTCGATTAATGCTGTAACAGTTTTGGTATCATCAATTTCACCCTTATCAACCAGGCCATCATAATCGCCGCCAGTAAGGATCTCACGCCACCATTGTTTACGTTCTTCAATGCCTTCTGTTGCATAAATATTTGTCAATGGGCCAACTGCAAGATCATCATTTATTTGTACGATATCCGCACGCAAGCTTTCATCCAATTCAAAACTTTTTTGAAGGGCTTCAATATCTGATTCCTGGAAAACAATGTGTATCATTTTTTACTTTTTTTCTTAACCGCCAAGTCGCTAAGGCGCAATGAAACGCTAAGTTTTGCATTTGTGCTTTGCGAAACCTCGCGTCTTCGTGTCTTTGCGGTTAAATTTATTATCCTCAATCTTCAATCAGGTCCATCTCTACTTTCAAATTTTCAATAATAAAATCCTGCCTTGCCGGTGTATTTTTTCCCATATAATATTCCAGTAACTGCTGTATATGTGTTTCGGGTAATAACATCACGGGTTGCAATTTCATATCACTGCTAATAAACTGTGCAAATTCATCCGGACTTATCTCGCCCAATCCTTTAAACCTCGTTATCTCGGGTTTTGTTCCTAATTTTTTTATGGCTGCCTGCTTTTCATTTTCATCATAACAATAAATGGTTTCCTGTTTATTTCTTACACGGAACAATGGTGTTTCTAAAATATATACATGGCCATTCTTCACCAGGTCAGGAAAGAATTGCAGGAAAAAGGTCATTAGTAACAAACGGATATGCATCCCGTCAACATCAGCATCTGTTGCAAATACAATATTGTTATATCTTAATCCTTCATAACCTTCTTCAATATTGAGTGCATGTTGCAATAAATTAAACTCTTCATTTTCATAAACTACTTTTTTTGTCAGCCCAAAACAATTCAGGGGCTTGCCCCGTAAACTAAACACCGCCTGGGTTTCCACGTGTCGGGCTTTGGTAATACTTCCGCTGGCACTATCACCTTCGGTTATAAAAATGGTACTCTCCTTTTGTTTCTCTGCGATCTTATCTTTATCTTTTCCGGTTGCTTCATCGTTGTAATGAAATTTACAATCACGTAATTTTTTATTATGAAGGTTTGCTTTTTTGGCTCTTTCATTGGCTAGTTTTTTTATACCTGCCAATTCTTTACGTTCCCTTTCATTTTGTTCAATACGTTTTTTTATAGCTTCGGCAGTGGCCGTATTCCGATGCAGGTAATTATCAAGTTCCTTCGATAAAAAATCGCCGATAAAATTTCGCATGGAAGGCCCTCCTTCATAAACAGTTTGAGAACCCAGTTTTGTTTTGGTCTGACTTTCAAAGATCGGTTCCTGTACACGTATACTTAAGGCAACACAAATACTGCCACGGATATCAGCAGCATCATAATCTTTTTTATAAAAGTCACGGATAGTTTTTACATATCCTTCACGGAAAGCAGCCAGGTGAGTGCCGCCCTGCGTAGTAAATTGCCCGTTTACAAAACTGTAATATTCTTCGCCGTAAGAATTCTCATGCGTCAATGCTATTTCAATATCATCACCCTTTAAATGAATGATCGGATAGCGGATCTCATCTGCATTGGTCTTGCGTTCTAACAGATCAAGTAAACCATTTTTACTTATATAACGTTTACCATTGAGGTTCATAACAAGTCCGGCATTGAGGTAACAATAATTCCAGAACTGGTTATCTAAATATTCCTGAACAAAATGGAATTTTTTAAATATCGTTTCGTCCGGTATAAAAGTTATCAAAGTGCCGTTATCTTCAGTACTTTTTGCTTCTTTGAATTCCTTAATTAAAACCCCACGTTCAAATTCTGCGGTTTTTTCCCTACCCTCTCTGAAAGCCGTTACTTTAAAATAATTGCTTAAAGCATTAACTGCTTTTGAACCAACTCCATTTAAGCCAACACTTTTTTGAAAAGCTTTACTATCATATTTTGCGCCTGTATTTATTTTACTAACCACATCAACTACTTTGCCCAATGGAATGCCTCTCCCGTAATCTCGTACAGTTATTGTTTTACCATCAATGTTCACATCAACATGTTTACCATACCCCATCGTGTGTTCATCAATGCAATTATCTACCACTTCCTTTAACAATACATAAATACCATCATCCGGACTGCTGCCATCGCCTAATTTACCGATATACATACCAGGCCGCAGGCGTATATGTTCCTTCCAGTCCAGGCTTTTTATCGAGTCTTCGGTGTACTCAAAAAGGTCTTTTTCTGCCATACTATAAATACACTATTTTAAATGTTGAATTTTAAATGTTGAATAAGACCCACCGGCTTTAATTTAAAATTCAGCCTTCAACATTTAAAATAATAATACAATGCTGCGAATATAGCGGAATGAATGCAGTTTTGATACGGGTGAATTATCCACATAAAACTAAAAATTGTGCGAAAAATAAGATGTGCTGTTTTATTTTCTTCCTTAGAGAATTACAACATTCGGTAAATCAATTTTTATAGTAGCTTTATACAAATCATTTTATATGGATCTTGATCTTACCGGAAAAAGGGCAATTGTTTGCGGAAGTACGCAGGGACTTGGATATGCAACAGCAGTGGAATTGGCTTTGCTGGGTTGCTCTATCACACTTATGGCCCGCAATGAAGAAAAATTAAAGACTGCTATAAAAACAATTAACACATCAAAAGAACAACAACATAATTATATTGTTGCCGATTTTGAAGATAGCGTTGCAGTAAAAAAAGCCATTGATGATTTTGTAAAAAATAATAAGGTGCATATACTTGTTAATAATACAGGTGGGCCTCCCGGAGGAGCTGCATTAACAGCAAAACCCGAAGAATTTTTATCAGCATTTAATAACCATTTGATCAATAATCATAATTTAACACAGGCGGTAGTTCCCTCAATGAAAGCCGCAGGGTTTGGAAGGATCATAAATATAATTTCTACTTCTGTAAAAATACCGATTGCCGGTTTGGGTGTTAGCAATACAATAAGAGGTGCAGTTGCCAATTGGGCAAAAACACTGGCAACAGAACTTGGCTCATTTGGTATAACTGTAAATAATGTTTTGCCAGGTTTTACCAAAACAACCAGGGCCGATTATGTTATTGCAATCAAAGCAAAAAAAACCGGCAAAACAGAAGATGAAATTATCGCCGAACTGGTAGCTGAGATCCCCGTGGGAAGAATTGGCCAACCTGAAGAATTTGGGGCAGCGGTAGCTTTTTTATGCTCCCCCGCAGCAGCCTATATCAATGGCATTAACCTTCCCGTTGATGGCGGAAGGTTGGGAAGCCTTTAAACAAAATGTGTAAATAATTATTTACTGAAAACCTATATTTGGGAATTATTGTAATATTTTGCCTTCTTATTAATTAATTAAAAAATCTTTAAAAATGAAATTATTTAAATTATCAACAATTATTCTGTTGCTGTTATCAGTATTTTTCATTGCCTGCAAGGGTAAATCTGCCAAAGACCTGATCGTTAATAAATGGAAACTGACAGAGGTTACCGGTGAAGGCACGAAAAATATGACTGCTGAACAAAAAAAATTAATGACCGATAAATTACTCATGGATCTTACTAAAGACGGCAAATATACAGTTAGTGGTATGGGCGAAAAGCCACAAACCGGTACTTATACTTTAAGTGATGATGGAAAGATTTTAAACATATTACGTGAAGGTGATACAACCAAATTGCCACAGGTGATCAATGAATTAACTGCCAGTAAACTGGATATTACAGATGATAAAAGCAAGATGAAGCTGGTTTTTTTGGCAAAATAAAATTGTATCCAAACAAGCATTTTTTAAAAGCCATCCTGTTTATCAGAATGGCTTTTTTGATACCACTTAAATCGTTTTTTTATGAAAAAAGTAATAATTTTTTGTTCCCTGCTTTTCCTTAATTTTTTTTCCAGGGCTCAATTTTTCAAAAAAGACGCTCCTTTTGCTCATACTTTTTCCATTGTGGCACGAGACCCTGTTACAGGTGAAATGGCCGTAGGTGTACAAAGTCACTGGTTTAGTGTAGGTACTGCTGTATCCTGGGGCGAAGCGGGTGTTGGGGTTGTGGCCACACAATCATTTGTAAATAAAAGTTATGGTATTAAAGGCCTGGCATTAATGAAGAAAGGAAAAACTGCACCTGAAGCTTTGGCTGAACTACTGTTATTGGATGAAGCCCGTGAAGTAAGACAGGTTGCCATGATCGATACTAATGGTAATGTAAATAGTTTCACGGGTAAAAACTGTATTGACTTTGCCTCAAATATTGTTGGAAAAAATTTTTCGGTGCAAAGTAATATGATGCTTACTGATAAAGTGTGCCCGGCCATGGTAAAAGCTTTTGAAAGTAGTGTGGGCAAACCAATTGCAGAAAGGGTTTTATTGGCATTACAGGCTGCACAGTCAGTTGGCGGTGATATCAGGGGAAAACAATCGGCGGCTATATTGGTTGTGCCGGGCCGGTCAAAAGGCGAACCCTGGAATGAAAGACTGATTGACTTAAGGGTTGATGACAATGAATTTCCCCTGCTTGAAATAGACAGGTTGCTTCGCTTGTACCGGGCTTACGAACATATGGATAAGGGAGACCTGGCCACAGAAAAAAACAACATGAAAGGGGCCATGGAGGAATATAGTGCTGCTATGAAAATGTTTCCTAAAAACCTTGAAATGCAATACTGGACAGCAATAACACTGGCCAACAACAAAAGAATAAAGGAGGCATCGGTATTATTGCAAAAAATATATAAAGCAGATGCCAATTGGAGAGAATTAACAAAAAGACTGCCTAAAGTAAATTTATTGACTATACCTGAAAAAGATCTTTTGGAATTAACCAGGTAACACGCAATCGCTTCTCTTAGAAGCTGTTTAAAATTAGTTTCAGCGATTTAGTATAACAGCGATTTTTAGACATCTTCTTAGTAATCATTAGGATTATATTTTTATTAACAAAGCGGCAGGTTACTTATAAATGAAGTCAGTATTAATTCGCAGAGAAGAGGGTGTGAATATTAAAAAATATCAGCACAATACCCTTTCTTTGTAGTATAAATTTTTATTAATCAAAAAAACAAAAAAATGAAACTGAGTAAAGTATTGATGGCTGTGATAATTTCAGCCACCTTCGCCTTTGTTAGCTGCAAACCTAAAGATGCAGATATTAAAGCAGATGTTGAAAAAGCCTTAAAAGCTGATCCTATGATGACAACAACTTCCGTTGATGTAAAGGAAGGCGTTGTTACTATAACAGGTGAATGTAAAGATGATGCCTGTAAAGCCATGTGCGAAAAAACAGTTACAGGTGTAAAAGGTGTAAAATCAGTAGTTAATAATTGTACAACAGTTCCGGTTGTTGTTATTGCTCCTCCTGTTTCATTAACAACTGTTTTAGATGAAGCTACACAACAAAAAGTAAAAGATGGTTTAAAAGATATTAAAGGAGTTACTGTTGAATTTTCCGGCGATAAGGCAATGCTTTCCGGGGAAGTTACAAAAGCCGACAGGATGAAAATTATGCAAATGCTGGCATCAGCAAAAGTAAAATCTGATGTTAGTAAATTAATGGACAAAAAATAATTCAATCACTAATAACAATCTAAAAATTAAGATAATGGCATTACAAGATAAATATAATGAACTGGTCCAAACTGCTACAGGTTTAGGTGTTGCTAATTTAGCAATAGCTGAAAAAGATGGCGTTTTACATGTAAGTGGTACTGCAAAAAGTACAGCTGATTATGATGCTTTGTGGGCATTATATGATAAAATTGACCCAAATATGGCAAGCGGAGACCTGATGATGAATATCGACATAAAAGCCGAAGCAGGTGCACAATTAAAAGTTACAACAGATTCAACCAATCTTAATATCAGAAGTACACCAAGTACTGATGGTGAAATTATTGGTAAAGCTGCACATGATGAAATTGTAACCCTAGTTGAAAAAACTGATGACAGCTGGTGGAAGATAAGAACTACAGATGGTGAAGAAGGTTATGCATATGCACAATATCTTTCTCCACTGTAATAAATTTTTACAGGTCATTTTGATTTATTAAATCATAGCAGTAAACTTAAAACTTTATTGTAGTAAATACTAAACCTTCTCAATTTTAAATATAGAGACGGTTTATTTTTTTCTCTGAATTATTTTTTTAATTTTATCCTTCATCGTTTTATACAATTGCCTGTTAATGAACAGTATTTTTTTTAACTAAATTATTATTTCATGTCTTTTAATTTTAAAGCATTCTCATCTTTATTTATTGTGCTGTTGACTATATCCTGTACGGCGCAAAACAAGTTTGGTTTAAATGCAGAAGAATTTGAAAAAGGCATTAGCAATATAGCAGCTGTTCAGGTCCTGGATGTAAGAACACCTGATGAATTTTTTTCGGGCCATATATCCAATGCACTGATGGCAGATTGGAATAATGCCAAAGAATTTTCCAGGCGGATCGATTTTGTTGATAAAAACAAACCTGTGTATGTATATTGCCTTGCGGGCGGAAGAAGTGCCGCTGCTGCTCAAAAAATGCGGACAATGGGTTTCAAAGAAGTGTACGAATTAAAAGGTGGTATCAATGCCTGGAAAGCGGCTGAAAAAACTTTGATTGGCAAATCAACAGCATCCCAAATGAGTATAGACGATTTCAACAAAGCAATAACAAATACAAAAATGGTTTTAGTTGATTTTGGGGCAGATTGGTGTCCGCCCTGCAAAATGATGGAACCTGTTGTAAAAAGTCTGCAGAGCAATAACCCCGGTAAGTTTACTTTATTAAAAGTAGATGGTGGTAACGACCAGGATATTTTAAAAAAATATGCAATAACCGCGTTACCGGTATTTATTATTTTTAAAGATGGTAAGCCTGTTTGGCGCAAAGAGGGTATTGCAACTGAAAATGAATTAGCCGAACAACTGAAGTGACCTTTATTTCATATATCCCATTTTCTTCCATGCCTGCACACCTTTTTTAAGCAAAGCATTTAACTCTTTCGCATTTACCTGCTCCGGTTTTTTAAAATTAAAACAGGTTTTACCTTTTAAGTATTTTGCCATTGTGGGGATAAGGTCAATAAAATCTGTTGTATGATAATAGATAGGAAAGAAATAAAAACTGATCATATCCTTTCGGGCAACAACTGAGGAAAAATACATACCCGGAACGATCGTTTTCTTATGGCCATAAGGCGTGGGCTTATTACCCATTAGCTCGTACACAACGCCTTCTTTATTTTTGCAGGCTACCATTGGCGGAGTATATTTTTCCAACACTTTTTTTACTGCAACAAATATCTCTTTTTGTATTTCAGGTGTTAGCGCCATAAAAAATTATTTAATGAGTTGAATCTTTTTTAGGTGGTGCCGAACTTAAAGGTGCACCTACCGCAATTTCACACCGATGCCCAGACTGGCCATGAGGAGGATTCATACCGGGTAATGTTTTTGAAACTGTAGTTGGTTCCTGGGTTAATACCGGCTGTGCAGTTGTAGTTGACACTTTAGTTGGCTGTGGATTTGGTTTGGAATTCAATGGCGCTCCTACTGCAATATCACAACGATGGCCCGGTTCTCCGTGGGGAGGATTCATACCGGGTAATGTTTTTGCTACAGGTGTAAGTTGTTGGGTTATTACCGGCTTTGCAGTTGTAGTTGACACAGTAGTTGGCTGTGGATTTGGTTTAGAATTCAGTGGCGCTCCTACTGAAATATCACAACGATGGCCCGGTTGTCCGTGTGGGGGATTCATGCCCGGAGCAGTTGGAGTTACTGCATTTGTTTGAGTAACTACGGGTGTAGAAATAACAGGTTTATTGCCCCTTTGCAGATCAGTATTTCCCTGGTTAATTTGCAATGGCATTGCCGTTTTAGTGGGATCTATCTGAATGGGTTGGTTAGTGTTTACCGGTAAAACCTGGGGTTGATCAGTGGTTACCGTTAATGGTACACTTGGTGTTAACCCTGTACTATCTTTAAAAACATATTTTTCTTCAGTTGCTGAAGTATCACATGATGTAAACAGTAATAAGCAAAGTGCTGATGACATAAAAAATTTAAACATAGATCTATATTTATAAATGCAAGGTAAAACTAATTAGCTGCTATTAAAATTACTTCATAAAAAACTACAAATAAAAAAATTACTTTCAGCTTAAAGAACCGGAATGAGCTTTTACAAAATCGCTTACCAGGTAACTGATCAGCTTGCCTATGCTGTCATCCTTCCTTCCATCAGTAAGCTGACAGGCGCCTTCGCAGATGTGCAAATAAGCTGATTTTGTATCTATAGCAGTAAAATTCATAAACTGCCTGGCTTGTAAAACATTAATTCCCGAAGGCGAAATGGCACTGCTCAATACATTTTCAATACAGTCAAGATCCACATCAATACCGGTAAAAGTATCTTCAGTAAAACCGGTAGCATGTGCTATTGCCTGAATAAAATTCTTTCTTTCATGAATAAATATCTCTTCGTAACTAATATAATCTATAAATGGATTATTGTGAATATCCATTAGTACATTTTGTGAAATATAATTTTCGTGCAAACCAATGATACAGTATTTACCCAGGTAGCCATCTTCTTCAGCATATCGAAATCCGTTTCCACTGTGCCTGCCTTCACTTACGCCATAATCTGTATGTGCATCCAGGTTTATGCAATTGATCTGTGCCAATGGCAATAATTCGGCTTTATGTAAACCTTTGGCTACTCCTTTGATTATAGGATAAGAATTATTGTGCCCCCCTCCAATGATCAGGGGAAATTTTTTATAAGAAGTGATCAGCTTCATCATATTCTCTACTTCTTCATCAATAATCTTTATGGCGTGGCGGTAAGCATCAATTTTTTCATCAGGATGATAGGCGTTGTTCTCAATTAAAAACTTCAGGTCGCCAAAATCAAAATGGCCCAACAATAGAATATTTTCCCCGGTTAAAAAATCATTGCTTTTCATATTCAAAAAAGAAGAGAGAAAAGGCAACCAGGCAGTATCGGCACCTCCAATACCATAATTTGCTTTAACACCAAGATCTTCGGGTATACCCAATAATACATATTTTGCAGAAGACTGTTGTAATAATTCTGACCATTCTTCTGCTGTTTTTAAAAATTGGATCCGCTCACCCAGCCTTGTCTCATAGCGGCGAATTTTTGTAAGCGATAAGATATCTTCCCTTGAATAAAACTTAAAATGTTTCATGTAGGAAAGTTAGGAAATTCTGACCGATTCGTGCCTTACCAATTTTTAATATGCGGGTAGGCTTTACTGTGCAACTGCTTTTATAAATATTTCAATACATCATATACCCCGCCACGGTAAACATAATAGAAAACGGCAAGGATAAAAAGTATCAGCCCGATGGTTCCGGCTAACCATAATACCAACAACACTTTTATATAACCTGATGAATTGCGGTAATTGAAAAAGATTTTAAAGCCCCAGGCAAAATAAAAAGTTTGTAGTATGATACTACTGTAGAGTATTGGGGAAGAGGCTGCTGTGTTCCGGAACATAGCCAGCCAGGGTGAAATAAAAATAGTGGATAATACATTACTGAACCCGGTAAAGAAAATATAGGCTACTGTTATCTCAGCCATATTCCGTTTACGCCTGCGAAAAAAAAGCCAGAGAAAATAGGCAAAAAAAGGAGATATCAATACTGAGATGATATTAAGGTACTTATTGCCAAACTCGATCATTCTTGCTGTTCTTTCAATACTGAGAATATATAGGGTTCGCATTTTTTCATCGGAAATATTGGCAATTGTTTTAGGATCCGGAACAGGCAGGTCACTATAAGTTTTCATCCAGGTATTTAATAACGCCATAAAACCAATACATAATGCAAGGAATGTAAAAGGGTTAAAATAAGTTTTTCTTTTACCTTCAACAAATTCGGCAACTGTATGACCCGGACTGGTAATAAGGCCTTTTAATAATTTAAGCAACCCCCTATCGGCGTGTATAAAACTGTGAAAAAAATCATGTAACAGGCCGCGGAAAGTAAAACGATGTGTATTTACTTTTTGCCCGCAATGCGAACAAAATAAATTATGAGAAGTTATATTGGCCCCGCAATTCAAACATTGATTGCTCATACGATCAATATTAAAAATAAAAAACTA
>JAYVUE010000220.1:0-21677 GCA_043788195.1 Chitinophagaceae bacterium | reverse complement strand
TACACGCTGAATAAAGTTGCTGCTTCAAAAAGAAGGGAGTTAATTTATATTATTAAAAATGAGAACCGGGATAGGGCAAAGGTAAAATATGTGATAGATGCTGTTGTAGAAGAAGGAGGTATAAGCTACGCTGAACAAAAAATGAACAATTACCGCGATGAAGCACTTTCTATCCTGTATAGCTTTCCGGAAAGTGAAGTAAGACAGGCGTTGGAGGACCTGGTCAGGTACACTACAGACAGAAATTACTAAATATAATGGATAAACGCTGGAACATTTTAAATGCAGATAATAGCAAAGTAGTAGCGTTAGCCGGGGCTCTCAAAATAAATTCAGTCATTTGTAAGATTTTAGTGCAAAGAGGTTTCGACAGTTTTGAAAAAGCACGCCAATATTTCCGCCCGCAGTTGAGTGATATGCATGATCCCATGTTGATGAAAGATATGGACAAGGCCGTAACCCGCATTATTACCGCTTTTGATAAAAAAGAAAAGATTTTAGTATTTGGCGATTATGATGTTGATGGCACTACTTCCGTTGCCTGTATGTATTCTTTTCTTTGTAAAATTTACGAACCCGGATTACTGGATTTTTATATCCCTCACCGCTATCGTGAAGGATATGGTGTAAGTAAATTGGGTATTGACTTTGCAAAAGAAAATGGTTTTACCCTGATTATTTCCATTGACTGCGGAATAAAATCGGTTGAGTTGATTGCTTATGCAAAAACAATGGATATTGATTTTATTGTATGCGATCATCATTTACCCGATCCGCAGTTACCCGTAGCCGTTGCTATTTTAAACCCAAAGCAAAAAGATTGTAATTATCCGTACAAAGAATTGTGCGGATGCGGTGTTGGTTTTAAACTGATCACCGCTCTGGCGCAAAATTTTGGTATAGAAGAGGAACATTATCATTGTTATCTCGACTTGTTGGCTACAGCAATTGCTGCTGACATTGTACCAATGACAGGTGAAAACAGGATCATGTCTTTTTATGGATTGGAAAA
The DNA here is from genome assembly GCA_043788195.1 of Chitinophagaceae bacterium. Taxonomy (GTDB): domain Bacteria; phylum Bacteroidota; class Bacteroidia; order Chitinophagales; family Chitinophagaceae; genus Ferruginibacter. Next base: position 20,665 of record JAYVUE010000220.1, on the reverse strand, counting down.
AATAAACAGCAACCCAAACCCCGGCATTAAAGCACTGATCTATTTAGGAAAAATTCAAAAAAAATTAACTATCAACAACGTAGTTTTTGTAATTGCCCCCAGGATAAATGCTGCCGGAAGAATGGATGATGCAAAAAAAGCTGTACAGCTATTCATAGAAGAAAACTACACCAAGGCGATGGAGTTTGCTGAAATGCTTCACAACGATAACAAAGACCGAAAAGAAACCGACAGCAGTATTACCCAGGAAGCGTTGGAAATAATCAACAGCAATGAAGACCTGATCAAAAGGAAAACAACAGTCATCTACAAAGAGCATTGGCATAAGGGTGTGGTAGGCATAGTAGCTTCAAGATTAATAGAAACTTATTACAGACCTACGGTTGTTCTTACCAAAAGTGGCGATTTTTTGACAGGCAGTGCCAGGAGTGTACCTGGCTTTAATTTATATGAAGCCATACATGCCTGCAGGGAATATTTATTGGGATATGGCGGGCATTTTGCAGCAGCCGGGCTTTCACTGCTTCCCGAAAATTTTAGTGCTTTCAGCAAAAAATTTAATGAAGTGGTTTCATCCACCATTGAAGAGCGTCTATTGATACCCGAAATTAATATTGATGCATTGCTCAGTTTTAAGGAGATCAATAATTCTTTTTACAGCATAATTACACAAATGGAACCCTTTGGTCCGGAAAATATGCGACCTGTTTTTATTGCAAAAAATGTTTTAGATACCGGCTATTCAAAAATTGTTAAAGAAGAGCATATTCGTTTTGTAGTTAAACAGGATAATATTTCATTTACAGGCATTGGATTTAATATGGCCTCAAAATATTCGTTGTTGAAAAAACCTGTTGATATTGTTTTCACGCTGGATGAAAATGAATGGAACGGGAATACAGTTTTACAAATTAAAATGATAGATATGAGGTTGAGTGAATAGAAGCAAGGAATGTGTAATTAGCAATTCGTAAAGAGTTTTAAATGTTGAACACTTATCCTGTATCCGGCATCTGTCACTTTAGTGGTATTTCAAAAAAAGATTCATGTTCCAATACTTAAAATATTTTTTCTACCTCAGCTTTAACTGGAATATCCGCATTGCCTGGCATATTATTAAACAGGAGATAAATGGTGAAAAAAAATATGGCATCGATACAGTTGGTGCGGATGAATTAAAATCACTTGAAAAAAAAGGGATCGACATTACTCACTCAACCATTTACATGCCGGTTAGCTATCCTCTTCTTGAAGAACTTTTTGAACAACTCAACACTAAACCTTTATATCATTTCCTCGATATTGGCAGTGGCAAGGGCCGGGCAATTTGTGTAGCCGCACACCATGGTTTCAATGAATTAACCGGCATAGATCTTTCAAAAAAACTCTGCATGATCGCGGAAAAAAATCTGGCTCTTACAAGGCTAAAAAAAACATTGATCAATTACACGATCATTAACAACGACGCGTTTTATTTTGATATCCCTGTTGACGCAGATTGTATTTTTTTATTTAATCCATTTGACGATGTGATCATGAGTGCAGTAGTACAGAATATCTGCAACAGCCTGCAGTCTTTTCCCAGGTCTTTGTACATTTTATATGTAAATCCATTACATAAAGAACAATTCATCAAAGCGGGATTCAAGGAAATCTATCATGTAAAAAAGATGAAATATCTGGAAGCGGTGATACTTGTTTCAGGCATAAACAGCTAAGAACTGCATAGCCGCAAAGTTTTCTCAGCATTTTACGCTAAATATTAAATAATACCTTTACCCTATGAATACCCAACAGGCATACGATCAATGGTCGGATCAATACGATACCAATATCAACCGCACCCGCGACCTTGAAGCCATTGCATTACGAAATGTATTGGCCAACATACCGGCAATAGATATACTGGAGATCGGTTGTGGTACCGGAAAAAATTCAGCATGGTTAGTAACAAAAGCTAAAACATTAGTTGCTGTTGATCTTTCCACTGAAATGCTGGCCAAAGCAAAAAAAAAATTACCAACCTGCAATTTTATACAAGCTGATATTACCGGGCCATGGAATTTTACCAACCGGTTATTTGACCTGGTAATATTTAGCCTTGTTTTAGAACATATACAAAACCTAGACTTCATTTTTTCTGAAACCGCACGCATACTTCGACCAGGCGGACAGATCTATATCGGGGAATTACATCCCTTTAAACAATATTCTGGCACAAAGGCACGGTTTGAAACTGAAAACGGCGTTACCGTGGTTGATTGTTATACACACCATATCAGTGATTTTGTAAACAATGCTAAAAAGCATGGATTTGTAATGAATGATCTACAGGAATGGTGGGATGATGATAAAAAAGAAAGTGTTCCAAGAATATTAAGTTTAATGATGTGTAACATCCCTAAATAGATAGCAGATTTTAAAAATATTCCCTGTTGCCTCCTTACAAGGAGGCTTTTTTATTCGCATTGCATTTAAAAAATGAAGTACAATTTTCATTCATTACAACCGTATATAGAAATTTATCATTAAGATTATTTTAACTTTTTAATTGCAGCTTATTTTTATTTCCGATTGTAATCTTAACATTTTGTTACATGGTAAATGCATCTTTAATTCGTTTTTGTGATATAGAAAAATTCTTTGGCACAATTATAGAAAGAGAAAGTAAATAAACCTAAAATTAAAAAACAATGTTTACTATTTTATTACAAACAGATACAACAGGAGGTTCAAAAGTAATGGCATCACAGGTTGAATCAGTATGGGGTGTTTTGGCCAAAGGCGGATTACTTATGATTCCATTATTAGCTCTACTTGTTGTTGCTATCTTCTTTTTTATTGAAAGACTGATAGCCATTCGAAAAGCGGCAAAAATTGAAGATAATTTCATGAATATTATCCGCGACCATGTTGTTACGGGCAATATTGCTGCCGCCAGGAGCCAGGCAAAAAATACCAATAACCCTGTTGCACGGATCATTGACAAAGGTATACAGCGAATAGGTAAACCCATTGATGCTATTGAAAAAAGTATGGATAATATTGGTGTATTGGAAATGTACCTTATGGAAAAAAATCTTTCCATCTTATCTATTATATCAAGGATAGCACCTTTGTTTGGATTCCTGGGAACCATTATTGGTATGTTGTCATTATTCAAAGGCATTGCGGCAACTTCAGAATACACGCCTAATACAATTGCAGATGGTATTTATATTAAAATGATCACTTCTGCCACGGGATTAATTATTGGTATCCTCACCTACCTGGGTTTCAGTTACCTGAACGCACAGATTAAAAGAGTAGAAAATAAAATGGATGCTGCAAGTGCAGAGTTTATTGATATTTTACAGGAACCTACAAGATAAACTTGAACATTGACTGGTCAATTATCAATTGTTTGCTATTGCCCATTCACCAATGACCATTGAATCAAATAAATTAACAAATAAATTATACCATGAGTTTAATAAAAAAATTTAAAGAAGATCAGGCTGAGGTAGACACAGGCCCGCTGAATGATATTTTATTTATCCTGATGTTTTTCTTTTTGATCATCTCAACGCTGGCTAATCCCAATGTTATTAAGTTGAGCAACCCTAAAGCAAAAAGTGATACAAAGGCCAAACAAAGTGTGATCGTTAGTATTGATAAGAACCGAACCGTTTTTATTGGTCAGCAGAAAATAGTTTTTGACTCACTGGAATCGTCATTAAGAAATCATATAAAGATCGGGGACAGTACAAAACCGGCTGTGGTTATTAATGCCGACTCATCAGTAGCCTGGAAAGATATTGTGAAAATTATGAGTGTGGCAAAAAAGTTAGGAGCTACTACTTCAGCATCTGTTAGCAAATAACAGCTGCCATGATCATCCTTTCTTTTCCAGACAGATCTCTTTTAATTTGAACTTCTGTGAAATTATTTTTAAAAATGGTGAATACTTCTTTGGCGAAGTGTTCATTTATTTCTACAAAAATTTGTCCGTTTAATTGTAAATGTGTTTTGCCAAATGCAGCGATCTTTTCATAAAAAATAAAAGGATTTTCATCAGGTACAAATAAAGCTGTATGCGGTTCAAAGTTTACTACATTTTTTGCCATTCCGGTTTTTCCTTTCATCGGAATATAAGGCGGGTTACTGATGATCACATCAAAGAGAGGTAATTTATCCCATTGTGATTCATCCAAAAAATTGAGTTGTAAAAAATGTATAGTGGTATTATGTAGCAGTGCATTTCTTTTTGCCACTACCAATGCCTTTTCACTCTGGTCTATCGCCGTTATTTTTGAAGCGACTAAATTTTTCTTTAAAGCTATTGCAATACATCCGCTGCCTGTGCCAATATCCAACATAGAAGGGTCAGTGAGTTTTGATTTGCGGTTTAAAATTATCCACTCAACAAGCTCTTCGGTTTCGGGCCTGGGGATCAACACCTGGTCATTCACCTTTAATTTCATATTATAAAACCAGGCCTCACCTAAAATATATTGTATGGGCTTATGTTCAAGTAATTCACCTAACGCATCGTTTAATGATCTGATAGTTGACGGGTTTAATTGTTGCGTTGGTTTTTTTAAAATGTCGGAACGTTTAAGGGACGCAATTTTTTCAAAAGCCCAATCCGTAATTGTTATGGCTTCGCTAAGTTCATAAATGCCCTGCAGCTGCAATAAAAAATTCCGGTATAGTTCTTTTATTATCATTAAAGCAAACTTAGTTTATTTTTTGATGCGTATTTTTGCAGCCTTGAACGATCATAAAAAACATATGAAACGCTGCCTGCAACTGGCTCAGCTGGGTGCAGGTTATGTTGCGCCAAACCCAATGGTGGGCGCTGTATTGGTGTATAATGAAAAGATAATTGGCGAAGGTTTTCATCAGATATTCGGACATGCACATGCAGAAGTAAATTGTATCAACAGCGTTGGCAAAGAATATCAGGCATTCATTGGGGATAGTATTTTGTATGTTTCATTAGAACCCTGTTCTCATCATGGTAAAACGCCACCTTGTGTTGACCTGATCATAGAAAATAAAATAGCTACTGTTGTAATTGCATGCAAAGACAGTAACGCTGCAGTAAATGGAAAAGGCATCGAAAAACTTCAAGCCAATGGAGTGCATGTGATAAGCGGTGTAATGGAAAAAGAAGGAATCGAATTAAATAAAAGATTTTTTATTTTTCATGAACAACACCGGCCATATATTATTTTGAAATGGGCGCAGAGCAATGATAATAAAATGGCCTCCCTAAACCTGCCGGCCGGCCTGCAGGTCCCTTCCGAACGGGGGACTTCCAAAGACGCTAAGAAACAGAGGCTGCTCATTAGTAACGAGGTTACTAATAGACTGGTACATAAATGGCGAAGTGAAGAAACCGCTATTTTGGTGGGAACAAACACTGCATTAAAAGATAATCCTGCATTAACTACCCGATTGTGGCATGGCAATGATCCTTTGCGTTTGGTCATTGACAAAAATTTGAAATTACCTCCGTCATTGCAATTGTTTGATCGTACAACTAAAACTATTGTATTTAATGAGATAAAAGATGAACAGGGAGCAATGCTTAATTATTATAAAGTTGATGATGTAAAAAATATAGAAACAATAATAGATGCACTTTATAAACTGCAGGTGCAAAGTGTAATTGTTGAAGGAGGCGCAACATTATTACATTCTTTTATTAAAGCAGGGCTATGGGATGAAGCCAGGGTGATCACCAATACTGCAATGAAAATTGGAGAAGGTTTGACAGCGCCGGTTTTAGAAAATGCAATTTTGGATAATCAAGAACAGCTGATGGCTGATCATATTGCTTATTTCAGAAAGTAAAAATGGAAAATAAAGAATTTTATTTTACTATTGACCAACCTGCTATTGCAGAATTTAAGGACAGGGGTAGTAAATTCATTGCACATGTTCACCCGGTTAAAACTGCAGAAGAATTTAAAAAAATACTTCAAAAAGTAAAAAAAGAAAATCCAAAAGCAGCACACCACTGTTTTGCCTACAGGTTTGGAACGGATGGAAATAATTTCAGAGCAAGTGATGATGGCGAACCTTCGGGCACAGCAGGTAAACCCATTTTAGGGCAAATAGACAGCAAGCAGGTAACCAATGTGGCTGTAATTGTTATTCGTTATTTCGGTGGTACTTTACTGGGTGTACCAGGATTGATCAATGCTTACAAAACTGCTACCAGCCTGGCACTACAGCTTACACCTAAAATTCAAAAACAGGTTGAAGTAAAGTATTACATTGAATTTGATTATACCATGATGAATGAAGTAATGATGATATTGAAACAATATAATTGTACGATCATCAGCCAGGAAATGCAATTATTCTGCAATATCATTACTGGTATTCCTAAAATCCGTTTAACTGAAGTAATATATAGATTGAATGAATTGCAAAATGTGAAAACTGAAATAGCTAAATAATCAGCAGGAATTTGTAATTTTCTGTAAAATAACAGCAATGACAACAGAGAAAAAATACAAAAGCTTCTGGAGTTTTTACCCATATTATCTCACTGAGCATGGAGATCTTAAAAACAGAACCCTGCATTTTATCGGCACTGGCCTTGTTATTGCCTGCTTAATAACCGGGATAATTTTAAAAAACTGGTGGCTGATTGCTGTTATCCCCTTTTGTGGATATGGATTTGCCTGGGTGGGTCATTATTTTATTGAAAAAAACAAACCGGCAACTTTTACTTATCCATTATACAGTTTGGGCAGTGATTTTGTTATGTTCTGGCATATTCTTACCGGCCAGGTAAATAAGAAACTGAAAGAAGCCAAAAAAACTATTACCGAATAATGAACGTAGAAGAATTAAGGGACTATGTGTTGAAAAAAAACTTTGTAACCGAGGGTTTTCCTTTTGGGGAAGATACTTTGGTGTTTAAAGTAAAAGATAAGGTGTTTTTATTAATAGGATTGGATGCTTCGCCTCTGCAGTTCAATGTAAAATGTGATCCTGATAAAGCAATAGAGTTAAGAGAAGAATTTCCTGGTGCCATATTACCCGGTTATCACATGAATAAAAAACACTGGAACACAGTTATCATTGATGACAGGATAACAAAAAAACTTTTGAAAGAAATGGTGGACCATTCTTATGCTTTAGTAGCGCCGTTCGAAAAATATAAGCCAGACAGGGAAAAGAAAATTAATTGATTTTCTTCGCCACGCACATCCAGTCCCATGGATAAGGTCCTTTTAACCATTTAGGCGGGTCAGTGAATTCAGTTGACCAGGTATAGTTTATTTTTTCAACCCGCACAACTTCAAAATCTTCTAAGGCCAATAACAACTCAAGTTCTTCTTTTAAATAATGTTTGGTTGGCACATTATCAATATCCGTTACACCCTGTTTAATATTATTTGCCAATGCAAATGCCTTTTTTGAAGAAGCTACTCTTTCATCATGATCACCGTCAACATTCCAACGGTTAGCAATGATATTGGTGAACAGTTTTGATTCCAGTGATGGAACAACCAATATTAAGCTACCTTTTTTATTGATACTCATGTTCAGCGACTGAAAAAAGTTGATGCGTTTCGGTAATGAATCTGTAAGAATGGCATTGATACAGATAGCAACATCACAAGGTGTTACCATCAGCTCATCTGCGCTCATATCCATCGGCACATACTCAACATTTGTAAATTTAATGTGCCTTTCTTTTGCGATCTGCAGATTTTTTACTGAAATATCAGCAGCTACAACATGTTTAAAATTATCTGCCAGCATGGGTATCCATTTACCTACTGCACATCCAATATCGATCACTGTTTTTTCTTTGGATGCGATTTTCATAAGGGCGGCAACAATTTTACCGGATTTATCATTGTGAAGAACATCAAAAATTTCTTCATCGTACTTAGGAGCAATTGTTTCCCAGTATTTTTTATCCATGTAAAAAAGATTGAAAGAAGCTTTGCCAAAGTTTAATACTTTGGCAAAGCCAATTATTTTATCAGAAACTGGTCATGTACCATTTGCCATCTTTTTTGGCCATATTAAAGGTCTCTTCTTTTGTTCCCTCAGGGCCAAATAAAACTTTAACTTTTGCCGTTTCGCCTTCAATAACTGGATCCCCAACAACCTTACCTTTTGAGAAATATTCTTTGAAGCTCGATTTTAGTTTTTCATCACCATCAGCAACCTCGCATATTTTTTTGCTGTCGCCATCAGGTTGCAGGTCAGCATTACACAGGCCTTTTAATTTACTAAAGTCACCGCTTTTAGCTGCAGAAAAAATTGTTTCTGCTACTCCCTGGGGAGTGCTTTGGTCAGCGCCACCACCTGATTTTCCGTTACAGGCAAATAACATACCGGCAACAATGGCCAGTGGAAGAATAATTTTTTTCATAATAATTAGCTGTATTAAAAGTGAGTTGATAAAATTCTATTGTAAAATAGTAAAATAATTTTATCAGGAGGGATTTATTTGCTTTTTAACCGCTCCCATAACTATATAAAATGACAATATTGCATGAGGTAGGAGTTTAATGAATCATCAGTCATTTCATCAGCGATCAAACTTATATAGTTATCGGGCCTTACCAGTATGTACAGGGTTTTTGAAACGCCTAAACCAGCCCATTCGGCTATGGCCAGCGGCACAATTTTAATAAGCTCATTGGGAGTAAAAGTTGCTTTATTTTCACCAATGATCAACAAATGAAAAGCAGGGGCGTTAAGTATTGTATAAATACTTTCCTTTCCATTTTGGGTATTGAGCAATACATAAGGCAGCCGGTCTCCGGCCCTGAACTTTAATTTTTGTGAGCTGCGGTTTTTCGAAACAGAACAATCAGCATAACTCCACCGGATCTGCGAGACTGTTCTGAACATCAGGCTTCTTGTTAAAGATAATTTCAGCAAAAACTTCAACAGCCAGGGTATGATATTATTACGAAACCAGGAGATGAAAGGGTTACTGCTCGTCATGATACCAAAAAAACGATCAGTGAATTTTAATAACCACCTGGCAAAGGGCAGCCTTTCTTCATTATAAGTATCCAGTAATTTTTCATTGGCAGTTTTCTTTATTACCAATGCAATTTTCCAGGTGAGATTATAAGCATCCTGTAAGCCGGTATTCATGCCTTGCCCGCCGGCCGGACTATGGATATGTGCCGCATCGCCTGCCAAAAAAATATTTCTCTTTCTGAAACTATCTACACTACGGTGGTGTAATTTATAAACCGAGAACCAGTTCATCTGTTCTATCGTTATTGGAAAACCCACCGTTTTTTTTATGATCGGTTCCAGGTCGGTAAAGCCAATATTATCACGATCATTCAATGCTACCGGTATGGTGCCGATGATACGATGGCTATTGCCGCCTGCCATCGGAAAGAAGCCGCAGAAATTTTCTCTTCCCGGACAAAGGATCAATTTATTAAAACCCGCATCCCATTTCAACAGGGTATCGGCTACATAAAATTGCTTTTCATAAGTACCCCCTTTAAAACTGAAATCTAACTGGTGACGCACAACACTCCTGGCGCCATCACAACCCAACACATAGGTAGCCGATACTTTTTCAGTGGGTTGACCCGGCTCAGCCAATTTTTTCAGTTCTAATTCTATATTACCCGGCTGCTCCTTAATATTTTCTAATGCTGTATTCCAGCAAACCTGCTGATCATAGGTCGCCAGTTTTTTTACCAGCAATTTTTCATTCTTACTTTGTTCAAACGCCAGCAGGTACGAAAAATCTGTTTTGCCTTTTCCAAATTCACCTATTGTGGCCATTATTTTTTCTTTGCCTTTTACATAGATCGCAAACTCGGTAATATAACGGCCCTCTTTAATAGCTGTATCGCTGATACCCAATTGCTGGTAGATCTCCATACTGCGTGCAGTGATAACAATGGCCCTCGAATCTTCTGTTGGGCCATCTTTACTGTCTATAATAAGAAAATTAATATTGAACCTGGCCAATTGAGTAGCGGCCATTAAACCGGTTGGACCGGCGCCGATTATTATGATATCGTAGTGATTCAAGTTGCTTATAACTTAGCGCATTGACAGGTATTTTCTTTACTGAAAATTTTTGCTCACAACCAGTTCTTTACTACCGGCACTGTAAGTATAAAATCCTTCACCACTCTTTATTCCCAGTTTACCTGCCAAAACCATATTCACCAATAAAGGGCATGGCGCATATTTTGGATTTCCAAATCCATCCTGTAAAACTTTTAAAATACTGAGGCAAACATCAAGTCCGATAAAATCGGCTAACTGTAAAGGTCCCATTGGATGAGCCATTCCAAGTTTCATAACAGTATCAATTGCTGCAACGTCTGCCACACCTTCAAACAAACTATAAATGGCTTCGTTGATCATTGGCATTAAAATGCGGTTGGCAATAAAGCCGGGATAATCATTTACAGCACAAGGTATCTTACCTAATTGTTTGCTTAATTCTATAATAGTTTCCGTTACTTCTTTTTTTGTAGCGTATCCATTTATGATCTCCACTAATTTCATTACCGGCACGGGGTTCATAAAGTGCATACCAATTACTAACGCTGGCCTGTTGGTTACTGCAGCAATTTTTGTTATGGAAATAGAAGAAGTATTGGTAGCCAAAATACATCCTTCCGGGGCAGCTGCATCAATCTGCTTAAAAATATTTAGTTTCAGCTCTACATTTTCTGTTGCAGCTTCTACAACAAGAGATGCACTTTTGACACCCTCGGCAATATCAGTAACAGTTGTGATATTATCCAATGCAGTTTTTTTTTGTTCTTCTGTAATGGTGCCTTTTGCAATTTGCCTATCGAAATTTTTACCAATATTGGCAATAGCTCTTTGTAATTGCGAAGAATTGACATCAATTAAATTTACTTTAAAACCCGATTGTGCAAATACATGGGCAATACCGTTACCCATTGTGCCGGCACCGATGACGCTTACAGCCCCCCTGCCCCCCAAAAGGGGGTTCTTCGCAGTGTTATTATCTGAAGAGTTATTCATTTTTAAAAAAGAGTTATAAAATAAAAAAAAGAGATTTCATATTTCAGGCTCTAAAGCCCCTCTTTTGGAGGGGTTTGGGGAGGCTTTTTATTTAAACGCATTAAATCCTGTTACATCCATTCCCGTTATCAGCAAGTGAATATCATGTGTGCCTTCATAAGTGATCACACTTTCTAAATTCATCATGTGGCGCATTACCGGGTATTCGCCGGTAATACCCATACCGCCTAACATCTGGCGGGCATCCCTGCAAATATTGGTGGCTACTTCGCAGGCATTGCGCTTGGCCATGCTCACCTGTTGTGGTGTTACTTTTCCTTCATTCATTAAAACGCCCAGGCGCCAGTTTAATAATTGCGCCTTGGTAATTTCAGTGATCATCTCAGCTAACTTTTTTTGCTGCAACTGAAAACCACCAATGGGTTTTCCAAACTGAATTCTTTCCTTGCTGTAATTTAATGCAGTATCGTAACAATCCATCGCAGCACCAATAGCACCCCAGGCAATACCATAACGAGCCTTTGTTAAACAACCCAGCGGGCCCTTTAATCCTTTTACATTGGGTAAAATATTTGCCGCCGGTAATTTTACATTATCAAAAACTAATTCTCCGGTTGCACTTGCCCGTAAGCTCCATTTGCCATGGGTTGTTGGTGTGCTAAAGCCTTCCATTCCTCTTTCAACAATTACACCACGTATATCACCCGCTTCATCTTTTGCCCAAACTACTGCAACCTGCGAAAAAGGCGCATTGCTGATCCACATTTTTGCACCGTTTAAGATCACATGGTCACCTGCCTTTTTTATATTGGTAAGCATTCCACCAGGATCACTGCCATGATCAGGTTCGGTAAGGCCAAAACAGCCCAGCCATTCTCCACTAGCCAGCTTAGGTAAATATTTATTTCGTTGCTCTTCACTGCCATATTGGTAAATAGGAAACATCACCAAACTGCCTTGCACAGACGCAGTTGAACGAACACCACTATCGCCACGCTCCAGTTCCTGCATCATTAATCCATAGCTTATATAATCCAATCCGCCTCCACCGTATTTTTCAGGAACAGTAGGACCAAAGCATCCCAGGTCACCCAATTGTTTTACGATCTGTATCGGAAATTCTGCCCTTTGTGCATAATCTTCAATTATAGGAGAGATCTCTTTTTTTACATAATTGCGCACACTTTCCCGAACCAGTTTATGTTCTTCGGTGAGCAATTCATCAACATTAAAATAATCAGGAGATTGAAAGTTATCTTTTTTAGCAGCCATGTTATTTTTATTTGTGGCCCCCTCTATCTCCCCCGAAGGGGGAGGAAATGGAGAAGATTGATTAGAAGATTATGTTATTTTTTTAACGGGCATTTGTATTTCTGTTAAACATCGTCCCCACAAAAGGCGGGGTTCACTTGTACGGCATACTAATACTGAGCGGAGTCGAGGTATCAGCCTTTACCGTAGCAGTTGATAGAACACAGATGACACACCTGCCCGACTGATTCATTCAGGCTGGGATTGAACGGATATTCATTAATTTATCCGTTTTAATCCGTCAAATCTGTGTCATCCGTGTTCCATCCCTCAAAGATAATACCTTCATCCCGTTGAAAATGGTTGTTTTTTTAACCTTGTGCAACATCTTTAAAAAGACCTTGTCTCTATATTATTAAACCTTATTTTTTGGAATTAGCTGTATTGCCACAACGGGATGAACTGATCGATCGCTGCATTAACGGTGAAAACCTTGCTTATAAGGAATTGTACCAACGCTATTCCAAAGCCATGTTCAATACCTGTTTGCGTTTATTGAATAATGCAACCGAAGCAGAAGACGTTTTGCAGGAAAGTTTTATAGAAGCTTTTAAAAACCTTCGGAATTTTGAATACCGCACCAGTTTTGGTGGCTGGCTTAAACAGATCTGCGTAAACCGGTCCATCAATCAACTAAAAAAAAGAAAGATCAACCTGGTGGATATAGACAAGGCGGGACAACAGGATTGGACAGAAGAAAATACCATTGACGAAAATGAAATTTCATTTAAGGTTGAATTTGTAAAAAAAGCTATAATGAAATTACCTGACGGATACCGGACCGTTTTGTCATTGTATTTACTGGAAGGATATGATCATGAAGAAATTGCCGGTATACTGAATGTTGCCGAATCAACAACCCGAACACAATTCATCAGGGCAAAACAAAAATTATTGCAATTATTAAAAGATACTTTATGAGCAACAATTTAAAAAACTTTATAGACGATAACCGCGAAGATTTTGATGACAGATCGCCATCCGTTAAAGTGTGGCAAAATGTTGAAGCTTCGATGGCAGACAAAATAATAAAAAGATCAATAACTACTCCTTTCTTTAAATGGAGTATGGCTGTTGCAGCTGTACTGGTGATAAGCACAGGTGTTTATTTTTTTTCGCAAAAAAACAAACTTTCGGTAACTGCTACTGAAACAACTGAAGATAAAACAGAAATACCTGATGCTCCCGAAGTAAACCAGTTTAACAGGCTGATCAATATTAAACAACTTGAATTAAAAACGCTTGGTAAAGAACAGCCGGAACTGTACAGTCAATTTACAAAAGATATTACCCAATTGGATAGTTCATACAATAATCTTAAAAACCAACTCAGCATTACACCCAACCGCGATATGATGCTTGAAGCTATGATTCAAAACCTGCAACTGCAGTTGAATGTTTTGAATCAGCAATTAAACATCATTAATGAAATAAAACAGTCAAAAAAGTATAAATATGAAAAGAACAAACAAAATATTTAACCTGCTGTTGCCATTGCTGTTAATAACACAGCTAAGCGCAGTTGCCCAAAATGAAGACAATAATGGCAACTTTAAAAAATATGAGTTTTCAAAAAACAAAAGCATCAATAAATCTTTTACTGTTTCAGCTTCCGATAAATTGAATATCGATAATTCATTCGGTAAAGTAGAAATACATACATGGAACAGAAATGAGATCAAAGTGGATATTTCAATTGACGTATCAGCGACAAAAGAAGAGCTTGCACAAAAAATTATTGACGGAATAAATGTCAAAGACGTACAAAGCAATAAAGAGATCTCTTTTAAAACCTCGATCAAAGGCAATAATAATTCCGGGGGCGGAAAAAGTTCAATGATGGTGAACTATAGTATTTCAATGCCCACAACTAATCCATTAAGTATAGAAAATGAATTTGGAGCCACCGTTTTGCCCGATTACAGGGGCGAAGTTGAATTGGTAAGTAAGTTTGGTTCATTAACTACGGGGTCATTGCTTAATGTTAAAAAACTGGAAGTTGAATTCGGCCAAGCAAAAATTGAGAATATAACCAACGGAAATATTTCCATTAAATATTCCAATGCCACTGTTGGAAAAATTTCGGGGAATATCAGGCTGAACCTGGAATTCAGTACCGGCGTTAAAATGAATATGGATAATTCACTTACAGGCCTGGAAGTAAAGGCCTCTTATTCTACTCTTAATCTTAAGCCTTCGTCTGATATGTCAGCATCATATAATGTTTATACCAGTTTTGGAAGTTTAAAAAACCGTACCTCAATAAAATTTGATAGTGATGAAGATGACAGTAAAGGGCCGAAGTTTGATCATAAATACACAGGCAAATCGGGTAATGGTACAATCCCTGTTAATGTAAAGAGCAATTTCAGCACAATTATTTTAGGAGAACCCGAACAAGGCGATATGAAAGAAAAGAATAAGCCAAAAAAACAAACTACTTAAGAGTAAAGCCTGGCCATGAATAATAAAAGGTCTGTAGTATATTTACAGGCCTTTTATATTTTAAGTTTAAGTTTAATCGTTTTATGAAATTCTCATACCTGGCTTTAGGAGATAGTTATACAATTGGTGAAAACATTCCTGCTGAAGAAAATTTTCCTTTACAAACAGTAGCTATTTTAAATAAAAACCCTGTCGGGGCCGGAACCCCCCGACAGGGTTTTGATGATCCAACAATCATCGCCAAAACAGGTTGGACAACCGATGAACTCGATGCTGCAATTGATAATGCAACCATTGCTAAAACCTATGATATTGTTTCCCTATTGATCGGTGTTAATAATCAATACCGTGGCCGCAGTGTTAACGATTATAAAATTCAATTTGATCATTTATTGCAAAGGGCAATTCATTTTACAGGTAACAGAACCAACCGTGTTTTTGTGTTGTCGATCCCTGACTGGGGTGTAACGCCTTTTGCCGATGGCCGCAACAGGCAACAAATTTCATCAGCCATTGATGCTTATAATGCAACTGCCAATGCTATTTGTGAACAATACAAGATTAGTTTTATTGACATCACTACTTCTCAAAGATTGGATGGGAATAATGCAGCATATTTAACAACAGATCTTTTACATCCTTCCGGAAAAGAATATACAAAATGGGCATTGCAATTAGCCGCAGCAATAAAAAAGAGAATAGGGGTATAATACAATTGGATTTTCCTGAACAGAATATTTTTGTTATTGGAAGTTAGGTTTGCAGTAATCATTACACCGTCTTTAGATGGTCTGATTGTCGAATAACTCCAGCCTAAAGGCTGGAGAATTTATGGCAAAAATTACCGGCTTTAGCCAAAATAGTCAAATTTTTACTTTGTCAAAAAATCATCACATTCCTCTTTAAATGTATTCTTTTTGTGATGCTATTGCTGGTTTTCTATATAATCCTTTACTTTTTGTAACTGTGATTCACTTACTGAAACTGCATAATATTCATCAGCCCATTCAAATTTGGAGATAAATATTTTTTCTTTGTTAACCCAAAACGAAGATTCACCTTTTATTAACTGCATAGTTTTAGAAAGGGATAAATCTCTGCTTAAAGAAATAATACAATGCAGATGATCTAAGTGACCATTGATATCTGAAATATAAATTCCATTAGTATTGCATTTTCCTTAATATGATTTATAACCAGGCTTAATTTTTGTTGTGTAAGAAAGGGGTACCTGTCTTTTGTTCCCCATACAGCGTGAATGAGTACTCTGGTAAAGGGCATGATCGGATTATTTGGCTAAAGCCAAGATAACAATTTCTCTTAAATCCCCTGCCTAAAGGCAGGAGTTATTTCAAAAAAATCTGCATTTCCTTTTGATATTGCAAGGCTACCGCACGTACTTCTGTTGCAAAATCTTCATTTTTGCCGGCATAAATAATGGCTCTTGATGCATTCACCAAAAGCCCGCAATCATTATTCATTCCAAATTTGCTTACTTCAACCAAACTGCCACCCTGGAAACCAACACCTGGTACCAGTAAAAAATGATCAGGAATTATTTTTCTAATAGTTGCCAGTTCACTGGCTTTGGTAGCGCCTGCAACAAACATCAGGTTGCCCGGATTACCCCATTGGCTTACTTTGCGTAATACCATCTCGTATAAAAATTCTTCGCCAATTTTTTGTTGTTCAAAATCATTACTCCCGGGGTTACTCGTTAATCCTAAAACAATGGCCCACTTATTTTCATATTCCAGAAAAGGTTGTATACTGTCTTTGCCCATATAGGGTGCAACAGTGATAGCATCAAAATTTAAAGTTTCAAAAAATGCTTTGGCATAATGTGATGAAGTGTTGCCAATATCTGCTCTTTTGGCATCTGCAATAGTGAAATGTTCTGTGGGAATATAATTTACAGTTTCTTCCATAGCTTCCCAGCCCTTTGTACCCAACGCTTCATAAAAGGCTGTGTTTATTTTATATGCAACACATAGATCTTTCGTAGCATCAATGATCTGTTTATTGAACTCAACTATGGCATTGGAGTGGGATTGTAAATGTTTTGGAATTTTAGAAATATCTGTATCAAGACCTACACAGAGATATGTTTTTTTAAGGTGTACCTGTTCAATAAGTTGTTTTCTTGTCATATTAATAGTTAAAGAAGTTGATAAGGCTGATGAAGTTAATAAAGTTACGGGCTTAAAACCTTTATCAACATTATTACCTCTGTCAACTTAAAAATTACACTCTGCTTTCCATCTCTTCAGCGATTATTCTTGAATTATCATCCCCTCTTTTCCGCAACTGCTCAATAATATTCTTTTGAGACTCCTCATCCCTGTTCTGGCTTAGTTTAAAAACATTGTCAAGCTTTTCTACCTCGATCGTAAAACCCACGATCGCTTTTACCATATGCTCAACGTATTCTTTTGATAGTTTGTCAAATGCGGCAGCGCTTTCAGGGCCTTCGTATTTGTTGGTGATGTCTTTAACTGCATTATAAGTTCCCTGCTCATCCTTGAATTTAATCTTTCCTTTTGCATGCACTACCATATAATTCCAGGTACTTCCCATCACCGGGTCCGTGTACCAGCTTGCACTGATATGCGCATGCGGGCCATTGAAGATCACCAGTACATTGTTATTTTTTTCAAAATTCAGGTGATGATCTGTTTTCTTCATCATGTGCCCACTTAAAAATATTTTCCCATCTTCTTGCACTTCCACTTCCATCGGAATATGTGTTGCCACAGGGTACTGTTCACCAAAACCTGTGATCATTGCAAAGGAATTAACTTTCATGAAGTCAATTACTTTTTCCGGGTCTTGTTCGGTGTAGTAGGGGAATTTGTACATTAATCGTTATTTTTTTGGGACAAACATTTGTCCATTACTCATCATTCTTGTGTCACTCACTTGTACTATATTCCGCTATGCATCAACACAACAATTCCAGCATCTTCTTCTCCACTTCTTCACTCTGCCATTTATTTTCAATATCCGGCATTGCCATTATTTGTTGCATGATCGCTTCCTGTTTTATACTGTTTTTCAATGCCTCACTATAACGTATATGCGTACTAAATGTTACCTGTGCATAAGCCGGTGTCCATTTATCGGGGTATTTTTTACTAAATGTCGCTTCAATTTTTTTCTGCAATAAAAATTTAGGATCTGCAATCTTATCTCGCATCTCTACAAAATTATTCAGCGCCAGGTCGGCAATGGCATCGCCATCAGGTTTTCTTAAATGTTGGTATTCGGCTAATATATCTTCCCAGTTTTCCTGATGTTTATCAATCAAACTGTTTAACACTATACAATCTTCAAATCCACAGTTCATTCCTTGTCCAAAAAAAGGTACAATAGCATGTGCAGCATCACCTATCAAGGCAAATTTATCTTCCCTAACCCATGGAAAACATTTTACCGTAACCAATGAAGAAGTGGCATTACTAAAAAAATCATCTTCTAAAGTTGGCATCAATGATACTGCATCAGTAAATGTTTTTTCAAAAAATGACCTTAGTTTTTCTTTTGTATCAAGGCTTGCAAAGGAAGGATCGCCTTCAAAGGGAAAGAAAAGTGTACAGGTAAAACTGCCATCAATATTTGGCAAGGCAATCAGCATGAAATTACCGCGTGGCCAGATGTGTAGCGAATTTTTATCCATTGCAAATTCACAATTGGCACAGGCAGGAATATTTAGTTCTTTGTATCCGAAATCAATATAATATTGTTGATATTGAAACCGATCTTGCTGTAGTTGATGAGTTAGCCTTGCTGCGGAAAATGCGCCATCGCTGCCGAAGGCAAGTTGGTAGTTGACCGATGACCGATGACCGTCGGTGCCTTCAAATTGGACTGTATTTTTTTCCCAATCAATAGTTTCACAACGTTGATTAAAAAATATTTCAACGCCGTTTTGTTCTGCCAGGTCTATCAGTTTTTTATTCAGTTCGCCTCTTGATACAGAATTAATAAATTGTCCTTCTTGTCCGTATGCCTGGTATGCACTACTGCCATCAGCATTATGAATAGATCTGCCATGCATTGGGATGGCAATTTTCTTTATTGCTGACATGATACCCACTTCTTCCAGTGCTTTTATACCTCTGTCGCTTAAGGCAAGATTGATAGAACGGCCTGCGGCAATTTTTTCTTTTCGCATATCTGCCCTGCGTTCATAAATTTTCACCTTATATCCACGCTTTGATAAATAAATAGAAAGCAAAGAGCCCACAAGGCCGGCACCAATGATGATGGTTTCTTTTTTTTGCATCAATCTTTATTTAAAATGGCTTTTACAATTTGCCCAAATGTAAACACATCCTCAAAACTATTGTACAAAGGAACAGGTGCAACACGAATTACATTGGGTTCTCTCCAATCGGCCAGCACGCCATGTTGTTTTAATGCATCAAAAACTGCGGCGCCTTTTTTCAGCATCAACATACTTACCTGGCAGCCTTTTTCATTTTCATTACGAGGAGTAATGATCTCAATTTGTTTTTCTTTTGATCCTGCATTGATCTCATCCAGAATAAATAACAGGTAATTGCTTAACTGTTGTCCTTTTTCAATTAAACTTTCTATTCCTGCATCTTCAAAAATATCCAATGATGCTTTGTGTGCTGCCATGCTCAATACCGGCGCATTACTCAATTGCCATCCTTCGGCAGTGGCAATGGGTTTAAAACCTTTTTCCATTTGAAAACGCGTTGCTTTCTCATATCCCCACCAGCCTGCTAACCTGGGTAAACCTGTGTTCGCAATATGTTTTTGGTGAATAAATGCACCCGCCACGCCACCGGGGCCACTGTTTAAATATTTATAACTGCACCAGCAGGCAAAGTCAACATTCCAGTCGTGCATTTTTAATTCAATATTACCCGCAGCATGTGCAAGATCAAATCCGCAATATGCGCCAACGTTATGTGCTGTTTTAGATATGGCTTTCATGTCAAATACCTGGCCGGTATAATAGTTAACGCCGCCAAATAAAACTACTGCTGTTGTATTGCCATGCTTATTGATCGCTGAGATAATATCTTCATTGCTGATATTAAATTCTCCTTCCCTTGGTGATATTTCAATGATAGTTTCATCCGGATCTAATCCATGTAATCTTACCTGCGATTCCAGTGCATATTGATCAGAAGGAAATGCTTTTGCTTCGCAGATAATTTTAAAACGTTCTTTTGTGGGGCGGTAAAAACTTGTCAATAATAAGTGCAGGTTCACCGTCAGTTGATTCATCACAACCAATTCTTCGGGTAAAGCACCAATAATTTTTGATAACAGGTTTGGAAAAATTTCATGATAACTGAACCAGGGATTGGCTGCATGAAAATGTCCTTCTACACCAAAGTTGGCCCAATCTTCCAACTCGCTAACTACATAATCCTGTGTGGTCTTGGGTTGCAGACCAAGAGAATTACCGGTAAAATAAATAGATTCACGCCCATTGATGACGGGGATATAGAATTGTTCCCTGAAATTTTTTAACGGATCGGTTTCGTCCAGTTGTTTGGCAAAAGCCAGCTTATTTTCAAAAATCATTATTGATTTACCATTTACTATTTACCATTGTTTTTAATTCCAACCCTCTCTTTAAACTTTGTACCTTTTATTAAACTTGTATTTAAATATTTAATAAAGCCATTCATTTTTTTGTAAATGGCGTTAGTTTTTTCATATAAATCATCGAAAATTTCTTTGCTGATATATTCTTTATCAAGGCACCTGTAAAGCTGCGATTTTAATTCATCAGCAGACCCGGTTGCGATACTTAAAAATTGAACAAACTCCAGCCTGCTCCCTCTTCCGAATCCTTCCGCAATATTATCCATTACAGAACCAGCACTTCTATTTATTTGATCTTTTAAAGAAAAAT
>JAYVUE010000219.1:0-8313 GCA_043788195.1 Chitinophagaceae bacterium | reverse complement strand
CAACGCCAACCTTTTTTATATGGGATATGCCAGTGTAAAAAAGGGAACAAAATATGGTTATATCAATAAAGAGGGCAAAGTAGTGATACCATTTAAATTCTTTTCAGCAGGAAGATTTCGTTATGGGTATACAGACAATGTAAAAACACATAAATCCGATACCGTTTTGTTTGCCGGTGCTGCTTTAACAGCAAATGATATTGAAAGGTGCATAGATACCAGGGGAAAACGAATGGCAAAATGCCCTGCCATCAATGAGAACAGTATTTTGAGTAATAATAAACAACTGATCAAAGATTCTGCAATATCATTATTGACTACACTAAGGAAAAGTGAAACCTTTGATGTGGTTACCGAACAATATCAATTGCCCGGCATTGATGCTGATTATTTTGTAGCTGTAAAGGATAACCGTTATGGTATTCTCAATAATAAATTTGAGATGATAATACCATTTGAATACAGTTTGATAAAAAAACTGAAAGTTGATAATACCATTTACCTGGTGGCAGAAAAAAACGGGTTAAAAGGGTTATTGAATGGAGATGGATCGGTTGCAATCAATGTTGTAAACAGCCGCCTTGAATTTGTAAAAGCCAGTAACGGGTTTAATTATTTTATAGTTACCAAAGACGGGAATACAGGGATCGTGGATAATAAAATGACAGCACTGGTCAATGCTAATTATTACGATATACAATATGATATTGCCGGAGGGTTTGTATTAACAGGAAAAAATAACCTTAAAGGCGCTTATTTCTTAAATAATAAATTGGTGGAAGCAAAATATGCTGAGGTTATGATACTCAATACCGGAAACTATGCATTAGTGAAAATGCAAAATGGAAGATCAGGATATGTGAACAGTGAAGGAATTGAATTTTTTGAAGACTAGTGTTATGTTAATCATAAAACGGCGCATATTAAGGTGGTCGACCCTCAACTATAAATATTGCAAATATTTAAGCTTAGGGCCGACCACCTCTTTAAATACCCTGTCAAAATACAATTTCAAAGGATAAAAAAGCTGAATTGAACTAACCCCTGCTCTTCATACCTATTGTTTCTTTGATTCCTGTAAGTATTGATTTCCAGATCAGGTTAAAGAATGAACGGTTGGTATCTCGTGTATAATGCAAGGTTGCTTTTCTTATCTCTTGTTTGCGTAATGGGTTTGCATTTTTAATGAGTAAATTGGCAACAACACTCGCAAGCACTTTTCTCTTTAATGTAATTTCGTCTTTATCTTTTTTTAATAAGGTCAGTTTTAAATTATCATACAGCAATACCAGTGTGCCGTCGCTTCCATAATTGTTACATTGATAATTAAAGTCAACTTTATTTATCGTACCGCTTTCAATAACTGCCAAAGCCATGGGTTTCAACAGATCATTTAATTTTGTTGCATCAAACCCGGTTGCTGACCCATTGAACAAAAACCTGCCCTGGGGGTCTTTTAATTTCAATATAATTTGAGCGTTAACCTTTGCCAGGTTATGAAAGCCTGCATTGAATACAATTACACAATTATTATCTGCAGTGATCTCTATAGGTATATTGGTAACGTGTGTAATAACAACATTCGCATTTTCAAATTGCACCTTGCCATAGTCACCTGATGCGGGTGCAAATTCTTTGTACTCAATAAATGCATCTGCTATATTTATTTTTTTTATAGAAACCGGTATGGGCAGGTCTATTAATTGCTGGTGTGGGTATGTACCCACCCTGCTCTTGTTATCTCTTGGATAAGACAGGTCTCGAAATACTTTACAACTACTCTGCCTGATGGTCAACTCACGGGTGATCAGGGACCCATGCATTAATTCAGGTAGGTTTATATCTTTTATAACAATATCCTGAAAACTGAAATTAAAACGGTCAGTTTGTAATACTGCTGCTTTAGCAAATTCAGATTCATTCAGCCATGGTGTTATCTCGGCATTTTTTATTGAAAACAACCCCGGGCCTGTAGTAAATTCCAGCCCGGTGAATTTGTAGAAATATGTCCCCTGTTTGTTTTTAATTATTCCTTTGTCAGCTTTCAGGAGTATTTTTTTTGCAAAAAGATAACGGGTACTGTCCATACTGTGCAGGCTGTCTATCCAAACATCAGTAAGGGCAACAGAAAGGCCCGTAGCCTCCACCATTTTTTTATTATTGCTGATATCTATAAAAGCAAAGGAAGTATTGGTAGTGATCACTTCATCTGCTTTGATCAACTTCCATTTACCCAGCAACTGTTCATATAATTCTTTAGTGGGTTTTGTGGTTGCACTGTCTTTTGGTTTAGCAGCAGCGTATAATTCCACTTTACCATTTTTAATTTCAACTTTTGTACATTCAATTTTATCATTTGTTATGGCTTTTATGGTTTTGATCCCGGTGATCCTTAATTCCGGTATGAATAGTTGAATTAATAATGCCGGGTTCTTTTTTTCGGCCTTCAATTTATTAAAAACAGCGGTATCCGGCTTCAGCGTTAAATTGGTAACAGTTAATAAACCATTCACTTCATCAAGATGCATCTTGTCGTAATCAATGGTATAGAGTCCATTACTTATCTTGTTCACTGTATGCCTGATCTCATTGCGGATGATCCTGTATTTATAAAACTGCCAGAATAGTACAGCGGTCACCAACAGCACAATCAAAATGCCTGAAGCAATAATCCACTTTACCAATGGCTTTATTTTTTTACTGTTTTGCAATAAAAATTTTTTTTAAAAATAATGAATAAGATTTACAGTTGAATATTTATGTGGGATCTTTGTTGCCGGCCACGGACTGGTCAGCAACAGGTATAGCCGAAGAGTTGTATAACTGTATCTTTTACTTTAGTTCTTCTTTTTATTTTTCTGCCTCTTTAGGTATCCCCGCAAAAGAAAACTATGCCCTGCTGCATCCATATTCTTTTTAAACCCGCCTGTGCCTTCTTTTATATTTACAATGGATTGATCAATATTTTGTGCAAATGTAGGATCCATAAAAAGTTTTCCGATCGTTCCTTTTCCCGAACGCAGGTTAGTCATCACTATGGCAAGGTCGTCTGTAATACTTGCTGCATTTGTGCTTGCGATTTTTAATTTGCCTAAAATTTCATCTAAACTTACAGGTACAGTAGTTGCAATGATATCTTTATTTTGTATCATTTTAAGACCTGGGGTACCGGGTGTGATGATCAAAATTTTGCTTCCCATAAGCCCGTCAGATCCAATAGTGGCCCTGGCGCCTTTTGTTATGAATTTTCTGGCAACTGCACGAATCAGCATGTCTACTTTTACAGCCGTGTCTGCGATCATTTCAATGTCTTCTATAACACCTACGTTTATGCCCGAAAACCGCACATTGTTTCCAACCTGCAATCCGTTAATGTCTTTGAAAATCCCACTGATCCTGAAATTGTTACTGAACATTTGTTGTTTCTGTCCAATATAATAGATAGCTATTGTAAACAGGAGTAACCCGAGAAAAATAAATATTCCCAACCTGATCGTATTTCCTTTTTTCTTTTGAAAGCCTTGTAAATACTGGATTTGAGAGGGAATAGCTGTTCTCTTGCTTTTTAAAAAACGACTTGCTAAACAGGTAAATTTGTAAAAAGCAATGTATTATACAGATTTTAAAAGTAAAACAGTAAGTTCTGTTAAAAAATATTTTTGTGACACCTCAATAGAGAATTACAATCCTCCAAAATAATCATAACCCCTTTCATACCAGTAATCAGGCGGCCGCATATTGCTGAAGTAGATAGTGCCGATACGTTTTAAATGTTTAACCCCATATTTAACGGGAATGATTAAACGCAGGGGAGCGCCCTGGTTCACCGGCAATGGTTTGCCATTCATTTCGTAACAGAGAATAGTTTGCGGGTGCAGGATACTTTTATTGTCAATGCCAACATAATATTGATCATCGGGGGTATGCAGGCCGGTGTATTTCATTTTGCTTTGTTCATCCAGCCCGTATTTTTTTACAAAATCGCTGAACTTAACACCTGCCCAATGGGTAACCTGGCTCCAGCCTTCAATACATTTAAAATCAAAAATAATATCTGTTTTTGGCAGGGTTTTTATTTCGTCCAGTGTAATGTAAATGGTATCGCCCGGGTTGCGTATCAGTTGCAGTTTCCAGGCAGCTATGTCAAAATTATTATCCATGCCCGCATCTCCATTAACCCTTACTTTGGGTACTGCGGCATTAACCTGAAAGGTTTTGGCTAAATGATCATTGCTGATGAGGCCACTGAAAATACTTTCATTGATATTTAAAACAGTGCGTAAAGGTTTTAATGCACCATCTGCTTTGGGTTGGTGCTGTAGCCACCTCCATGCAAAAATGCAGAATGCAATGAACAGAAAGAAAAATAAAAATGCAAGCAGGGTTTTATTCCTTAGTTGTTTTTCAGATATTATTTGTTCTTTAAATGTTGTCATGATTTGTCATTTAAAACGGCTGAATTTTCTGTTGCCGGCTCTTCAACTTTAACAGGTTCAACAGGTATAGTTTCTTTTACTACTTCAAACCCGGTAACTATGCCCCTGAAATTATTCCACCCGGCCAGTATCACCTGTATAATATGAACTAAAAAGAATAAAGTAAATAAAATGGTAAGGATAAAATGCTCAGCCCTTGCCCATTCGTATCCACCTAATATGGCTGCCAGCCAGTATAATTGTACGGGCTTATAGATGGCCAACCCGGTGAGTAAAGAACCCACTCCCATAATGATCACCCCGGTATAGGCTATACGCTGCGCTGCATTATATTTTTTTTGCGGTGGAAGGCCTTTTTTAATGTGGAGGTCGTGCAACAACACCAGCCACGCTTCTTTAAATGCTTTTTTGTGAGGAAATATTAGTTTGTATTCCTTTGAAAACAATAAATACAATACATACAGCAAACCGTTAATGGCAAATAGCCACATAAAAACAAAATGCAGGCTCATACCTTCGGCCAACCGGTAAGGGATATTGAATGCTTTATTAAATGAATCAGGAAAAAATTTAAGTACGGTGGTATTGCCCCAGCCCAACCGGTATACATCATTGGCCCAGTAAATGAGTAATCCACTCCAGATCATAATGGCTAGCACCGGAAAATTGATCCAGTGAAACCAGCGGATGGCCAGGGGGTGTTTTTTTATAAT
Organism: Chitinophagaceae bacterium; assembly: GCA_043788195.1. GTDB lineage: Bacteria > Bacteroidota > Bacteroidia > Chitinophagales > Chitinophagaceae > Ferruginibacter. The sequence continues at coordinate 3,164 of JAYVUE010000219.1, read as the reverse complement.
CTTTTTCATTACTTACAAAGTAGTAAAATAACTTTATTTATAAGATAATTGTCAGTCTGAGCTTGTTGAAGACGAATTAAGAAACGAAATTTATTTTCATAGCTTCACCCTTAGACAACCCTTCGGCAACCCTTCGACAACACTTCGACAACACTTCGGCAACCCTTCGACAACCCTTCGACAACACTTCGACAACACTTCGACAAGCTCAGTATGACATTGCTCAGTATGACATTGCTCAGTATGACATTGCTCAGGATTGACATTGCTCAGTATGACATTGCTCAGGGTTGACATTGCTCAGTATTGACATTGCTCAGGATTGACATTACATTTGGGATGACATCCGTTATGACAATTACTTTTTCGGAACAAAAACCAAACTCGCCGAATTCATACAATACCGCAATCCCGTTGGTTTTGGACCGTCATCAAATACATGTCCTAAATGTGCACCACAGCGGCTGCAGTTAACTTCTGTACGACTCATGCCATAACTATTATCTGTTATTTCCTCAACATTTTTATTTATCAGTGGTTGCCAAAAACTTGGCCACCCGATACCGCTTTCAAATTTAGCCGAAGAGTTAAAAAGTTCCTGGTTACAACAGATACATTTATAAATGCCGGTTGCATGATTATCCCAGTAGGTGCCTGAAAAAGCTCTTTCTGTTCCTTTTTTACGGGTAACTTCAAACTGTTCGGCTGTTAATTGTTTTTTCCATTCGGCATCTGTTTTTATCACTGTATATTTTTTTGAAGGTTGAGCAGTACAGGCTGTAATTCCAAAAAGACTGATCGCTAAAAAGGCCATGTATTTCATAAAATTATTTTTGTTTACCTAACTACGTTTGATGGCTGGTATTGGTTTTAAAACCGCGGTTTTTTTAACAGATTTTCTTATCAATTTAACATTTAACTTTGAATCTGAAAATTAATTAACATGGGAGTGCTGAAACAGGTTGCTGAATACCTTTATTTAAGAAAGAAAGATCCCAATGCGCCCAAATCGAATTTTATTAAGTACATGCATGGTATCAACAGGATCTCTATCCTGTTATTTTTAGTGGCGCTGGTAATAATAGCAGTAAAACTTATCAGGAGATAGGACCCCCACCGGCCCCTAAAGGGGAACCTCGAAGAGTATAATAATTTAAATTTCTTTTCTTCTATCGATTATTACAATTTTATTATTAGTGCAAGTAGAATATACTTTAACAATCTAAATTCCCCTCCTGAGAGGAGTCGAAGTAAGTGGGAAAGGGGTAAGAAAGCTGTATATGATTCCCGCTGCATTTGCCGATGCATGCCCGCCCTGGCTTAAAATATTTTTTAATTGAGCATAATCAGTCGCAACCTGTTGCTGCTTGTTTTTATTGGTCAGCAATTCATTTAATTCGAATTGAAGATTTTTTACGGTGAGTTGGTTTTGAATCAGTTCTTTAACCACTTCCTTATCCATTATTAAATTAACCAGCCCGATGAATTTTATTTTGATCAGCCTCCTGGCGATCTGGTAGCTGATGCCATTACCTTTATAGCAAATAACTTCGGGTACGCCAAACAGTGCGGTTTCCAAAGTAGCCGTGCCACTGGTAACCAGTGCTGCTTTTGACCGTGCCAATAATGCATATGTTTGATCAGCAACTGATGATACATTTTTATAGGGTTGTAAAAGATCATTGTAAAAATTTTCCTCTAACCCAGGTGCTTTAGCCACAACAAATTGATAGTCCGGAAAATGCTTTGCTACTTCCAGCATGATGGGCAGTTTTTTCAATATCTCTTGTTTACGGCTACCAGGTAATAAAGCAATGATATCGGTACCTGCAGGTTTCTCAACTTTCAACTTTAAACTTTCAACTTTAAACTCTTCCACCACTTCCACCAACGGATGTCCCACATACTCCACTTCCCATTCCCATTTTTTTGCATAATATTTTTTTTCAAAGGGCAGGATACAGATCATTTTATCGATGCATTGTTTCATCATTTTTACTCTGTTTGCTTTCCATGCCCAAACCTGTGGTGAGATATAATAGATGACAGTAAGGCCTTGTTGTTTGGCCCAATTGGCAATGCGTAAATTAAAGCCGGGGTAATCAATTAAGATCAATGCATCTGGTTTATTATCCAGTATATCTTTTTTACAAAATGCCAGGTTACGGAAAATGGTACGTAAATTTTTCAATACTTCGGTAAATCCCATAAAGGCCAGTTCCTTGTAATGCTTTACCAGTGTGGCTCCGGTGGCCTGCATTTTATCTCCGCCCCAGCAGCGAATAGTTGCAATAGAATCTGCCTTTTGTAATTCTTTTATCAAATTACTGCCATGGAGGTCTCCGCTGGCTTCACCGGCTATGATATAATATTTCATATTGTAATTCTGTCTTTTCTCTGCGGTTATTATTGTTCAATAAAGATATGTTGTAAAAGTAAGCCCCGCAAATGCTGGGACGATGATTAGTAAAAAAATATAGTAGGGACAATAAAGAGTACCAGAATACACTGGTTGATTTATTTAATTAATTTATCACGCCCGGCGGAGCAGAAGTTGCATTCCTAAGGAATGCTAAATGCAATTAGTTTTTTTTACCTATGTTTAGCCCCTCCGGGGCAAAAATAGAACTCTCCCAATTGTTTTATTTTCTACGGGCGTTTAAACACTCTGTGGTAAAAAAAATAGAGATATTCCAATGGATCAACTAAAAGTTTTAATACACAATATCAATAACCCATACACGCAGGTAAGCGCAAAAATACCCTTAACATTTGTAATTAATGTATCATGCTCCAGCGGAGCAAAAAGATTGGTAGAAAAAAATAATCTTCGTGTCGTTACGACCCCGTAGGGGTCGAACAAGAATGCTATTGTTGCAATCCTACGGAATGCTAACTGCAATTTGTTTTGTTTTTTACCTACAATTAGCCCCTCGGGGGCAAAAATGGAACTCTCCCAATTGTTTTATTTTCTACCGGCGTTTAAACACTCTGTGGTAAAAGAAACAGAACCCTTACGACGGATCAACTAAAAGTTTTAATACACAATATCAATAACCCATACACGCAGGTAAGCGCAAAAATACCCTTAGCTGTTTTATCTTTTCGGGTATTGATATAAAAAGTAAATAAAACTGCATTTGTTAACAAGGCCAGGCTGAGGG
>JAYVUE010000218.1:0-25511 GCA_043788195.1 Chitinophagaceae bacterium | reverse complement strand
TACAATATGGGTATGCCCAATAAAGTATTTCCAACAGTATATTTCAAAGCAAATTTCAATATTAGGTTGGTGATAAAAATTTTGACTTTATATAAAAGTCCTAATACAAATAAATTCTTTTTTGATACTCTCTTAAATGGATCAATACCCAGGATCTTTAATTCCGGATCAGGTAGTTCAAGTGCTGTACGAGCCAGGATATGTTTTACACTGAATGGCCCGTCTTCCATCAATTCATTTTTTGTAGCATGCAAATTTATCAGTTCACTTACATCATACACTGCTTTTAAAGCAATAATAAAAAGAACATAAAGCTCAATGATCACAGAAACAATAGTAACTGCCGCTACCCATCCATAATGTTCCCATAAAGAAGAATTGGTAAAATAAACATCTACCCAAACAGTTGGAAAAACACAGACAATTCCAATAATTGAAGAAAAAACAATTCCCTTTATTGTGATCTTTTTTATCCTTTGGGCAAGTACTTCGTCGGTCAGATCAAATACATCGTGGGTTAAATCTTTACGATTCATCATACCCAGATAGTAGAGTCCGAATTTTTCGAGCCACTTTGGATGATAATCTTTGAATTGTATCGTATTATTCACTCAATTTTTTTTCAAATATAATCTATAAAATTACTTGCCTTATTTAAGTAATTTTGCAACACTATACTGAATAAAAAAACCTGCATTCAGGCAATTCATGAATTACTCCTCCATTTGTAAGGAGACTAACAGAATAATAAATCCGGGCTTCAGCCCTCTTTAATTAAAAGATCGTATGCAAGACATTACTTTAAAACAAGCACAAATAAATGTTGATGACTGGGTAAAAACTATTGGGGTTAAATATTTCAGTGAATTGACAAACCTAGGTATCTTAATGGAAGAAGTAGGTGAACTGTCAAGATTAATGGTACGGCAATATGGCGAACAGTCTTTTAAAGAATCCGAAAAAGGCGCAACATTATCGGATGAAATAGCCGACGTGCTTTGGGTATTATTGTGCATTGCCAATCAAACCGGTGTTGATCTCACCGATGCATTGCAAAAGAATTTTGAAAAAAAGAATTCAAGGGATGCGACAAGGCACAAAGAAAATCCGAAATTATAAAATACTAATCCGGGGTAAAGAACTTACACACTACCTGGCGGCCTCTTTCATCTGCAATGTTATGATACCTTATATTTGCACAAATTTTGATCCCGGATAATGGCAAATGAAACAAATACTTTTCAGGAACTGATCTCCCATTGTAAAGAATACGGTTATATTTTTCAATCTTCAGAAATTTATGACGGGCTTGCTGCTGTATATGACTATGGGCAGAACGGTGCACAGTTAAAAAAGAATATACGTGATTATTGGTGGAAAAGCATGACGCAGATCCAGGAAAATAATATTGTTGGTATTGATGCCGCCATCTTTATGCACCCCACCACCTGGAAAGCAAGCGGACATGTCGATAATTTCAGTGACCCCATGATCGATAATAAAGACAGTAATAAAAGATATAGGGTTGATCACTTGATAGAAGGGTTTGCCGACGAGCAATTGGCAATGGGCAATGAGCAATTGGCAAAAGATATTTTAGCATCAATGGATGCATTACTTATAAAAAATGATTTTGTCGGTTTAAAAAAACTAATTGAAGACAATAAGATAAAATGTGCCGTTAGTAAAACGGGCAACTGGACTGATGTGCGTGAATTCAATCTGATGTTCAGCACACAAATTGGAAGTGTAACCGAAGAAAGCGATACCATTTACCTACGTCCCGAAACTGCACAGGGTATCTTTGTAAATTTTTTAAATGTGCAAAAGACCGGCAGGATGAAAATTCCTTTTGGTATTGCACAAACGGGCAAGGCTTTCAGAAATGAAATTGTTGCCCGTCAATTTATTTTTCGCATGCGTGAATTTGAACAAATGGAAATGCAGTTCTTTGTTCGCCCCGGCACTCAAATGGAATGGTATGATTACTGGAAGAACGAAAGAAAAAAATGGCACGAGAGCCTGGGCATCCCTTCCGGAAAACTGCGTTTCCACGACCACGTTAAACTGGCCCACTATGCTGATGCAGCACTCGATATTGAATTTGAATTTCCTTTTGGATGGAAAGAACTGGAAGGCATACACAGCCGTACAGATTTTGACCTGAAACAACACCAGGAATTCAGCAAAAAGAAAATTCAATATTTTGATAATGACTTGAATGAAGACGGAAAACCTTTTGGCAACTACACTCCTTACGTAGTGGAAACTTCAGTTGGTTTAGACAGACTTTTCTTAACCATTATGAGTTTAGCCTATGCGGAAGAAAAATGGACTAAGGAAGACGGAACTGAAGATAGTCGTGTTGTACTTAAAATTCCTGCAAAGATCGCTCCTACTAAACTGGCCATTCTGCCATTACTAAAAAAAGATGGCCTGCCCGAAATTGCCCGTGACCTGATGAATGATTGCAAAGAAAGTTTTATGTGCTTTTATGAAGAAAAAGATGCCATTGGTAAACGATATCGCAGAATGGATGCCATCGGTACGCCTTTTTGTGTAACCATCGATCACAAGACCAAAGAAGATAATACTGTTACAATCAGGTACAGGGATACGATGCTGCAGGAGAGAGTACCGATTGCCAATGTGAATGAAATTATTATGAAAGCGATCTCATAATTCTGAATTAATTCCCTGTATCCCTGTTTTGCTAAAACCAAAAATAAAAAATGACGGTTGTATTGTTGACCCCCGATTATTTTTTTAACTGATCACTTATTTCCTTGGAAATTCCAATGCAGCTTGTGCAGCGGCTAACCTGGCAATAGGTACACGAAAAGGAGAACAACTAACATAGTTCATACCCAGGCGGTGAAAGAATTTTACACTGTCAGCATCTCCTCCATGTTCACCGCAAATGCCTATTTTAAGATTCGGTTTTTCTTTTCGGCCAAGTTTAATACCTACCTGAACCAATTCTCCAACGCCATCCTGATCGATAGTTTGAAACGGATCATAAGGGAGAATTTTCAGATCAAGGTATTTAGGCAAAAAACCGCCAATATCATCCCGGCTGAAACCAAAACTCATTTGTGTAAGATCGTTGGTACCATAACTGAAAAAGTCGGCCACCTTGGCCATTAATCCTGCCCTGATAGCGGCCCTTGGTGTTTCAATCATAGTACCATATAAATAAGGTATCTTTTTCATTTTCATTTTTTTGCAAACCTCTTTATATACGCTGTCAACTATTACTTTCTGGTGTATTAATTCATTTACTGTACAGGTTACCGGTATCATGATCTCGGGAAAAGCTTTTTGCCCGGCTTTCAGCATTTCTGCTGTGGCTTCTAGTATTGCTCTTACCTGCATTTCTGTTATTTCAGGATAACTAACGCCAAGCCTTACACCGCGATGGCCAAGCATAGGATTATTTTCATTAAGTGAAAGCACCCTGCGTTTTAATACACTCATGCTGATATCCAGTTCTACACTTAATTTTTGCAATTTCTCTTTGTCATGCGGAACAAATTCATGCAACGGGGGATCCAATAACCGAATGGTAACAGGGAACCCCTTCATCACCTTTAATGTGTTTTTAATATCTTTTTTTACATACTTAAATAATTCATTTAAGGCTGTACGTCTTTCAGCTTCTGTTTTACTAACGATCATTTTACGTAAAAGAAATAAAGGCTTTTCACCTCCTTCGCCATAGAACATATGTTCGGTACGAAACAATCCGATACCCTCGGCCCCAAATTTCATTCCGTGTGCAGCATCCTGCGGTGTTTCGGCATTGGTACGTACGCCGATCTGTTTTGTTTTATCCACCAGCTTCATCAGGTTTTTATAGGATATATTTTTATCCAGATCAGTTGCCACCAAGGCCATGCTTCCTTCATATACCAATCCCTTTGTTCCATTTAAACTCAACCAATCACCTTCACGAATAATAGTACCGTTATTAGCTTTAAATGTTTTTGTGTCGTTATTGATTTCAATATCACCACAACCTACAATACAACATTTTCCCCATCCCCTTGCCACCAGTGCAGCATGCGATGTCATACCTCCTTTGGAAGTTAATATCGCTTCAGATTTATGCATACCGTCCACATCTTCCGGTGAAGTTTCATCACGGACAAGGATAACTTTTTCTCCATTATTGGCCCATTGCACTGCATCATTGGAAGAGAATACTACCCTACCCCTTGCACCCCCGGGTCCGGCCGGCAGGCCTTTGGCTATGGGTTTTGTAACTACTTCAACTTTTGGATCAAGCATCGGGAGCAATAATTCTACCAATTGGTTTGGCCCCACTCTCATAATGGCAGTATTACTATTGATCAGTTTTTCTGCATACATTTCGGTTGCCATACGAACTGCGGCTACGCCATTACGTTTGCCTACGCGGCATTGCAACATATATAGTTTTCCTTTTTCAACAGTAAACTCAATATCCTGCATATCCTTGTAATGTTTCTCCAGCCGTTTTTGATAACCGTATAATTCCTTATACAGGCCCGGCATCAGTTTTTCCAGGGAAGTAAAATGTTTACTTTGATCATTCATTGAATATTCATTCACAGGTGCCGGTGTTCGGGTGCCGGCCACAACATCTTCACCCTGTGCATTTACCAGGTATTCACCGTAAAAACGGTTCTCGCCATTACCCGGATTTCTGGTAAAGGCAACACCTGTACAACTATCATTACCCATATTACCAAATACCATTGCCTGAATATTTACTGCAGTGCCCCATTCATCAGGAATTTTTTCAATGCGGCGGTACTCAATGGCTCTTTTTCCATTCCAACTGCTGAAAACAGCACTAATGCCTCCCCACATTTGTTGTAAAGGATCATCCGGAAATGCATTACCTAAAACTTTTTTTATTGTTATTTTAAAATCTGTTACCAGGTCTTTCAGTTCTGTAACTGTCAGGTCGGTATCAGTTTTATAGCCCTGCTTTTTTTTGATATGATCCAGCTTTTCATCCAGTATTTTGCGTATGCCCTTACCTGCTTTTACTTCAATACCTCCTGCTTTTTCCATCACCACATCTGCATACATCATGATCAGGCGCCTGTAAGCATCATATGCAAAACGTTCATCACCACTTTGTGCAATTATTCCTTTGATGGTTTTTTCGTTCAATCCCACATTTAAAACTGTTTCCATCATCCCCGGCATACTTCGCCTGGCGCCTGAACGAACGGATACGAGTAAAGGATTTTTTTCGTCTCCGAATTTTTTACCGGTGATCTTTTCAATTTTGGCTAACGCTTCTTCTGCCTGTGCCGTTAATGTTTTGGGATAGGTTTTTTTATTATTATAAAAATAAGTACAGACATCCGTAGTAATGGTAAAACCCGGTGGAACCGGTAACCGAAGTTCAGGATGTCCTGCCATTTCTGCCAGGTTAGCACCTTTACCTCCTAATAAATTTTTCATTGATTCGTTGCCATCGGCTTTGCCGCCTCCGAAAAAGTAAACATATTTTCCGGGTTTAGTTTTGTTGGACATAAAACACAAATTTTTGAATACTTAAATTATGCATAGTTATGGTAATTAATAAAAATATTTGTCTAAAAGTGACAGTAATTTATTTATTCTCATAATACGGTACTTCATCATGACTTACCATTTCTTCCTGGTTCCAATAAGCCCTGGTTACCACATGTCCGTCAGGAGTTTTAAGCAATCTGCCAAAAATTGCATTGATGGTATTAAAAGTATAATCAGTTACGCCAATAGTAAAGGTTTCTGGTGCAACAGGCAATGGTGGAGTTTCAACAGGCTTTTCAGCTACTTCAGTATTTGCAACTGGTACAGCTGCAGTTTTTGGAGGTGGTGAAGGAACTACAACAACTGAGAATTGATTAAAGCTCAATAATTTTTTTAAAAACTCAATCCTTTGTGGCGATACATTTTTTTCTACAATGCCGCATTTAATGCCATCCAGTTCTTCAAATTCGTGATTTTTATTTATTGCCATCTTTAAAGAGTTAAAAGTTAAGAGTTAAAAGTTTAGAGTTAAGAGTTTAGAGTTAAAAGTTTAGAGTTAAAAGTTTTTAATTCGTAACCCTGAATTCTAAACTCTTAACTCAATGATTGAATATAATCATACACCCAGCTCAACAACCCAACCAGTATAATTCCCGCAGCACAGATCATCAATCCCAATTTGACTGAAGGAAGTATTTTAATTTTTTCAATGGGTTGTTCATTCTTCTCCATGAACATGGCCCGTATCACCCTTAAATAATAATACAGTGAAACGATCATGTTTAATGCAGCAATGGTGATAAACAAGTAATTGGCTTTAGAAGCACCTGCAGTTAATAAAAATAATTTGCCAAAAAAACCTGCCGTGGGTGGTATGCCTGCTAATGAAAATAAAGCCAGTGCCAACACCCAGCACATAAAAGGATTGGTTTGATACAGCCCTTTATAATCATTTATATTTTCCTTTCCGGTTTGCGTTGAAATAGCAGCGGCTACACCAAAAGCAGCCAGGTTAGAGAACACATAGATCAAAATAAAATAAACCACAGATGAAATTCCTTCCAATGTATTACTACTGATACCCACCAAAATAAAACCAACCTGTGCAATGGAAGAAAAGGCAAGGAATCTTTTTATGTTTTGTTGCCTTAATGCAAAAAGGTTTCCGGTGATCATTGTTGCAATAGATAAGATCATCATCATATTATACCACATTTCATTCATGGGTTGAAAGACCTTATACAAAGCAGTAATAAAAATAAAAGCAACCGATCCTTTTGATATGACTGATAAAAAAGCAGTAACAGCGATTGGCGATCCTTCATAAACATCTGCTGTCCATAAATGAAAAGGAACGATGGATAATTTGAATGCAAAAGCCGCAAATAAAAAAACAAAGGCTAAGATCTGCAGGGGATTGCCATTTAAAAAAGCGGGCAGCTGGTCAAAGCTAATGGTTCCTGTTGTGCCATAGACTATTGAAATACCAAATAATAAAATACCTGAAGAAAAGGCGGATGATAAAATAAATTTCATTGCCGCTTCAGAAGATCGTTTTTTGTCCAGGTCAAAATTAGCCATAGCAGCAACAGGTATAGTTGCCAGTTCCAATGATAAAAAAAATATCAACAGGTTGCCGCTGGAGATCATAAAAAACATACCCAGCAAGGCCGAAAGCATCAGAATAAAAAATTCGGGTAAATGTTCGGATTTTTTTAGCCAGTCAGCAAATAGTAAAGAGATCAGGTAAACGCCGAGGTTTAAAATATTTTTTTGAAAAACGATAAGTGATCCGTTATGATACATGCCATCAAATAAACTTCCGGTAATATTGAAAAAGAATCCTGCAATAAAATTCAGCAATAATAAAACCTGCACCAGCATTAACATGGATTCATTTTTCATCCCCCTTCCTATTTTAATAAATAACAGAAGGAAAATGATGATGGTGATCACCAGTTCGCTTTTCATTATTGAAAAAAAATCATTCATTATTATTTCAGGTTATTGCGTGAGCAATATTTTTTTCATGATCAGATCTGTGTCGGGTGATACTAATTCATTCAACCAGAAAGGTGCAACACCAATAGCAATGATGCCAATAATTAATATCACCGCCGTTAATTTTTCATTCCATGTGGCATCAGTTAAATTTCTATATCCTGCTTTGATCGGTCCCATGGCGGTTTGGCTAATAGCTCTTAGTATATACACAGCCGTTACCACTAAAGACAAACAGGCTGCAATAGTTGCAATACGCCTGAATGTATCGGGGTGTTGCCATGATCCCATGAATACCGTCATTTCAGCAACAAAACCGCTAAGGCCCGGTAAGCCCAGTGAGCATAATCCAACAATAAATAATACTGTAGTAATAAACGGCATTACTTTCAATAATCCTCCCATTTCATTAACCTGGCGGGTATGTGTTCTTTCATAGATCATTCCGATAACCGCGAAGAAAAGGGCTGTCATCAACCCATGCGAAACCATTTGCATCACTGCGCCTGTCATGGATGTTTTGGTTAACATACCAATTCCTAATAAAACAAAACCACAATGACTAACTGAGGAATAGGCATTGATATATTTCAGGTCCTTCTGCATCATGGTAGCGAATGCACCATATAAAATTGCGATCGTAGCTAATATAATGATAATTGTAGCATATTGTTTTGCCCCTTCAGGCATTATATAAGTAGCTACCCGCAAACAGCCATAGCCACCAAGTTTCATTGATATCCCTGCCAAAAACATAGAGCCCGCAGTTGGTGCAGATGAATGGCCATCGGGTACCCATGTATGCAAAGGAAACAGTGCGGTGAAAACACCAAATCCTACAAATAATAAAGGGAAACATATTTTCTGTACCGCATGGGGAATTTTAATTTGTGATAATGTTATCAGGTCAAAGGTTCTTTCGGGTGTGCTGAAATAAAGTCCCAGCAACCCAACTAACACCAATGCAGAGCCGCCCATCAGCATCAGGGCCAGTTTGTTGGCGCTGTATTCTTTTTTACCGCTACCCCAGATACCGATCAGTAAATATTTAGGGATCACGGCAATTTCAAGGAAAAAAAACAGGATGAAAAGATCGAGTGAGATGAAAAACCCATAGGCACCCAGGCTGAGTAAAATGAGCAGGAAATAAAACTCTTTTGTCATCTTTGTAACATTCCACGAAACCAGCACGCCTGCAATAACAACAAATGCAGTTAATAATATCATAGCTACAGAAATACCATCTACCCCCAAATGAAAACTGATATGCCAGGAAGGGAACCAATTGTATTTCTTTTCAAATAACATTTGCATAGGATTACCTGCCAGCCTTTCATTTCGATAAGCAAACAGTAAAACAAATGCCAGGATAAACTGGGCAGCAGCACCAATCAAAGACACGATCTTAACCTGTTGCGCATTACGCATGATCAGCACAGCAATGGCTGTGATAAAAGGAATTAATATGAGTAGTACCAGGTTCATCGGCCCCATCCTCCTTCTCCTTCCCCGATAGGGAAGAAGCGGTATCTTAAATCATTAATAAACATTTTATCTTCCATATTAACATTTTATCTTTACCCATCAATTTAAATACAAAATATTTTTTTAAACTTCCCAGTTCCTCACACCCTCAAAAAGAAACTAACCTTGGCTTTTTCTCCACTTTGGGGTTCCGTGCTAAGGGAACTAACGAAGTTCTAGAGAGGGTGCCATACATATATAAACAATACTGCCAGCCCGATAACAGCCACTAAAAAATAAATGGCATATTGTTGTACTTTACCGGATTGTATCTTTTTTATTTTTTCAGAAATGAGTTGTGTGGTATTACCCGTTGCATTGATCATGCCGTCAACCACATTCTTATCAAACCAGGCAGCGGGCCTTCCAATTAAATTGAACAGTATCTTTTTGGTAATGAACAAATACAACTCATCGATATAAAATTTATTATAAGCAGCTTTGTATAATCCTTTCATTTTCGAAGCGATCTTTTCCGGTTTATTATTTTGTTTTTTATACAACCACATGGCAGTAAAAATTCCGGCTAACCCTAATAAAACAGGAGTAATAGAAAATTGCAAATGAAATTTACTTTCGAATGCAACTCCATCACTGCTAACAAAATTTCCGAAAGGTATAAATCCTGCAGCAGCAGCGCCCGCAGCTAATAAAAGCAGGGGTAGTAACATTGCTAAACCACCTTCCCCATGAACCTCACCCCCAGCCCTCTCCTGAAGAGAGGGAGCTTCTTTGTTCCAGAAAATGCTGAAGTACAAACGGAACATGTAAAAAGCTGTGAGACCCGAAGTGATCAATGCTGCATAATAGATAATTGTGTTATGCCGGTATGCAGCCAATAAAATTTCTTCCTTACTGAAAAAGCCTGCAAATGGCGGCACACCAGCTATGGCCAAACAGGCAATTAAAAAAGTTATATGCGTAACCGGCATGAATTTTCTAAGTCCGCCCATATCATTCATTTCATTGCTATGAATAAAATGTATTACTGCACCGGCACCCAAGAATAATAATGCTTTAAACATAGCATGTGTAAAAAGGTGGAACAATGAAGCAGTAAAACCAAGTCCGTTTTCTCCGCCATAGCCGGAAACACCCAATGCAAACATCATAAAGCCGATCTGAGACATAGTGGAATAAGCCAATACTCTTTTTATATCAGTTTGCGTACAGGCAATAACAGCAGCCAGCAATGCAGAAACAATACCTACATACGAAACCAGTTGCAATGCAGGTGGCGACATAACAAAAACAGGAAACAATCTTGCCACTAAAAACACACCAGCCACAACCATTGTTGCAGCATGTATCAAAGCAGACACAGGCGTTGGACCTTCCATCGCATCGGGCAACCAGATATGTAAAGGAAACATAGCACTCTTACCTGCACCGCCAATAAATACCAGTACTAATCCCCAGGTAAGTGCGGATACACCCATAAAAGAAGCAGCTACCGCAGTTTTCAATTCAGTGGATCCGGCTGATGTCAGTTTTTGAATAAGTGTATTAAAATCCAGTGTACCTGCATAAAATGAGAGAATGAGAATGCCGATCAAAAATCCTACATCAGCAAAACGGGTAACAATAAACGCTTTTTTACAGGCAGCAACAGCACTGGGTTTATCGTAATAATATCCAATGAGCAGAAAAGAAGATACGCCTACCAGCTCCCAGAAAATATAGATCTGAAAAATGTTGGAAGAAATCACTAAGCCCAGCATGGAAAAAGTAAATAATCCAAGGAAGGCATAATAAGTTGGAAAACGCTCTTCACCTTTCATGTAGGCAAGGCTATAAATATGTACCATTAATGAAACAAAAGTTACTACTACCAGCATCATCACAGAAATGGGATCAAGAAGAATGCCCATATCAATTGAAACGCCTTTGGAGAACTCGAGCCAGGTATAATGTAAAGGAACCAGTTTTTGATAAACACCATCCACTTTTCCATAATCAAAGAAATATCCATAAGCAGTATAAAGCGCCAAAACTGTTGATATTAATAATAAGGTGGTTCCGATAACACCCGAGGTATTCTTAAAATAGGTTCTGCCAAATAAACCCAATAAGAAGAACCCTGCCAGTGGCAGTAAGGGAATGAGTGCTATGTATGTTGTGTTGGGCATTTTGGCCTCACCCCAACCCCTCTCCGAAAGAGAGGGAGCTGGAAATTGGCAGTTTTTAATTTTAAAATTCTATATTAATACAATATTCTACACCTCTATCTTCGCACCAATCTTCTCCTTTGCCTTCCCCTTCGGGGTTCTCTGCTAAGAGAACGAGCGAAGCTCAGGATGGGGCCATTAAAATTTCATCTCCTCTGCATTCTCCACATCTATCGACCGATGGCTCCTGTATAAATTTATTATTATTGCAATGGCCACGGCAGCCTCAGCTGCAGCAATAGCGATTATAAAAATTGTAAAGAAAACACCATCCAGCCTGTCCGGCCACAGGTATTTATTGAACGCAATAAAATTCAGGTTCACACTGTTTAAAATCAATTCTACACTCATCAGCATAGTGATCAGGTTTCTTCTTGTAAAAAAACCATACACTCCAATAAAGAAGAGTGCGGTGCTGATAAATAAGATATGGTATAGACCTGGTTGCATCATGAAGCCCCTCCTAAATCCTCCCCGAAGGGGAGGACTTAGGAACAGTTTTTATATTTGAACAAATTAAATTACTCATCGCTCATTGGGTTTTGTGTGCCGGGGTTCCCTGTAAAGGGAACGGACGAAGTTCCAGAGGGGGCCTTTAACGCAATAACAATACACCCTACCAGTGCTGCCAGTAACAATATACTCACCAGTTCAAATGGCAGGGCATAACCACTATTTTCTACTCCCATCATTTGATTACCAATATTAGATACAGTGGGTGTTACCGGCTGATTCGATGTTTTTACAAAATTGTATTGATACATTTGCCAAATCGTTAAAGCGAATCCGCAAAATGCTGCCAAGGCTGAAAAGAGTTGTCTGCCCTTTTTTTGTTTAGGTAATTTTTCACCTGCCTGTTGGGTTAAGAAAATGGAAAAAATGATCAATACCACAATACCGCCTACATAAACAATGATCTGAACTGCTGCAATGAACTCGTACTGCAACCAGAAATAAAGGCCTGCAATTCCAATTAATGAAAACAGTAAATAAATGGCTGAACGGAAAATATGCCTGCTGTTAACAGCCAGCACTGCATTCAATAAGGTAAGTGATACCAATAAATAAAATATAATAGTTGATCCGTTCATTATTCTATTCCATCCCTGATCTTTGAACCAGGTTTATTTAAAATTTTAGTCAGCTCGCTCCTGTCAAACACACTGTGTTCAAATGTTTGTGCCATTTTAATTGCATCTGTCGGACATGCGATAATACACAAATTACACATGGTGCACAGTTCAAGATGGTATACAAATTTGTCGATCGCTTTTTTCTTTTTTCCTTCTGGTGTAATGTCAAACTTGGTGACGATCTTTATCGTTGCATTAGGACAAGCCAGTTCACAGGCTGTACAACCTGTACAGGCATGTTCATTATTTTCATCGTGTATCAGCACCACTTCGCCTTTAAATCGATCAGGCAAATGCAGGGTATCCCGGTTATCAGGATATTGCTGCGTGATGATCTCTTTGTGATGTGTAAAATAATAACCCGTACGCCGCATACCTACAAGTAAGGATCTTACTGCACCGTAAACATCTTTTATGTAATTCTCTAAAAACATCATTTTAGTTTAGAGTTAAGAATTCGGAGTTTAGAGTTGGAGGAAATAACTCTTAATTCTAAACCCTTAATTCTTAATTGAATTAAAAATGCCACTTCAATATCGCCATCACTGTCACCAATAATAAATTAAACATACTGATGGGCAATAAATATTTCCATTCTAAATTTAATAACTGGTCTATTCGTAACCTGGGGAAAGTCCACCTGAACCACATGATTACAAATATTAAAAAGAATGTTTTTCCAAAAAACCAGATGCTGGATGGTATATAATCCATTACATGGTTAAAGGCTTCCCAGTTACCAATATGAAAAGGCATCCAGCCTCCAAGGAACAATGTTGCTCCTATAGCACATACAATAAAAACATTGATATACTCTGCCAGAAAAAACAATGCAAACTTCATCCCCGAATATTCTGTATGAAAACCGGCGGTTAATTCAGATTCTGCTTCAGCCAGATCAAAAGGTGCACGGTTAGTCTCTGCCGTTACTGCAATGATAAATATTACAAAAGCAATAATAACAGGAATATGTCCTTTAAATATCCACCATCCGTTGGCTTGTGAAAGAATGATCTCATTTACATTTAAACTGCCTGTTAAAACAATTATTGAAAGAACTGATAACCCTGCAGATAATTCATAGCTCACTATCTGTGCACCGCTTCGCATGGCGCCCATTAGTGAATATTTATTATTGCTGGACCAGCCTGCCATTAAAATACTGATCACCATAATAGATGAAACTGCCGATACATATAGTACACCAATATTAAGATCCCACAATTGAAAATCCTTTGCAAATGCAATGGGTGCCATCAACAGCATAGCAACCATCATTGCGATCAACGGGGCAAGGTTAAATAAAAATTTATCTGCTCCGTCAGGTGTCAATCCTTCTTTCACCAATAATTTCACCGTATCAGCCAATGATTGCAACATTCCTTTTGGTCCAACACGATTAGGTCCTAAACGGATTTGCATCCACGCTGAAACTTTTCTTTCCATGATCACCAATATTAAACCCAGTATGGCAAATAATCCAATTACACAGATACCGGCAATGAACATTTCAAATACCAATACCAGTGTTGGATTGAATGTTTGATTCAACCAGTGATCAATGATGTTTGTTATTTTATTTAGGCTCCACATGCTATTTCGGCCTCACCCCAACCCCTCTCCTTCGGAGAGGGAACTCGAAGTGGGCAGTTTATTAATTCAATGCTTCTTTTAGTATACAGTATTCTACGCTTCTCTCTTCTCGTCAATCTTCTCCTTTTCCCTCCACATGGGGGAGGATAGGAGGGGCCTGAGGTTTATCTGTCAATATCCGGTATCACCAGGTCCAGCGTTCCCATCATCGCCACCAGGTCGCCCAACTTACTGCCTCTTGCCATATGATCCAATGCCGAAAGATTGGAAAATCCAGGTGACCGAAATTTGATTCTATAGGGTGTTGTTGCTCCTTCACTAATAATATAAACTCCTAGTTCTCCTCTTGCTGTTTCTACCCTGGTATAAAATTCTCCCTTTGGTAATTTAATAACCGCTTTTGTTTTAGCCTGAAAATCGCCTTCCGGGATATTATCAATTAACTGTTCAATGATCCTGATTGATTCTTTCATTTCTCTTATCCTCACCATATAACGAGAAAAGGAATCGCAGCCGGTTTCAATGATCTCATCAAACTCAAGTTTACTGTAAATTTCATAAGGATAAAGTTTTCTTATATCACAACTTACGCCACTACCCCTTGCCGTTGGGCCTGTGCAACCATAAGAAACAGCATCTGCTGCCGACAGCATCCCCACGTTTTTCATCCTGTTTTGAAAAATAATATTGCCAGTCACCAGCTCATCATATTCATCCACTTTCGACCTGAAAAGTGTAATGAATTCCTTTGTCTTTTTTTGAAAGTCGGGATGAAGGTCCTGCATCAACCCACCAGGAACTATATAATTCATTGTGAGCCTGGCGCCGCAGGTTTCTTCCATAATATCATTGATCTTTTCTCTTTCGCGGAAGGCGTGGAAGAAGGGAGTAAATGCACCGATATCCATGGCCATGGCACCCCACCATAATTCATGTGAAGCGATCCGTGTTAGCTCGTCCATTAAAACCCTTATCACCTGTGCTCTTTCGGGTATTTCAATCTGCATCCCTTTTTCCACACACATGGCACAGGCATGATTATTAATATGAGCTGATAAATAATCCATCCGGCTGGTTACGTATATGAATTGACGGTAGCTCAGGCTTTCGCACATTTTTTCGATAGAGCGATGAATATAACCGAGGTGTGGCTCTACTTTTTTGATCGTTTCGCCATTCAATGTGATCACCAGGTGTAATACACCATGTGTAGCAGGATGCTGTGGCCCTACATTGATGACCAGGTCACCCGCCTCGTCTAAACCTGCCTGTCCGGCAGGCAGGTCTCCCCCGAGGGGGGAGACTTGCGAACCACTTTTCAATATTTCAGTTTCTCTAAACATTTATACAGTCTCAGCCTCACCCCAACCTCCCGAAAAAATCGGGAGAACTCGAAGTAGGCAGCTTTTTAAATTTAAGTAATATATACTTCGCCAAAATCTCCGCACTAATCTTCTCCACATCCCTTTCCCCTTCGGGGAGAGGATAGGTGAGGGGCCTACAACTTTATCATATTAACCGGATCCTCAAAATCTTTCCGCATTGGATTCTTTCCTTCCCATCCATCGGGTAATATCAATAACCGCAGATCGGGATGATTTAAAAAATTAACACCAAACATTTCATAAACTTCCCGTTCATGAAAAATAGCGGTCTTCCAGATATGGCTTACCGTTTCAATTGCTGGTTTCACATTATCAAGTTTTGCTTTTACAACAATACTATGGCGGAATTTTGTGGAAGAAAGATGAAAGACCATTGATAAGTGAGTTTTCCAGTCAATACAGGTCAGGCAAAAAAGATAATCAAAGTATAAAGATTCATTACTGCGAA
Source organism: Chitinophagaceae bacterium (assembly GCA_043788195.1). GTDB lineage: Bacteria > Bacteroidota > Bacteroidia > Chitinophagales > Chitinophagaceae > Ferruginibacter. The sequence continues at coordinate 9,745 of JAYVUE010000218.1, read as the reverse complement.
TCTGATCAGCAAAAGATAACCAGTCAACAGCATCTATATTAATATTAAGCCATTCGCCTCCTTCTTCATATGTTGTGGCAGGGAAGAGTTCCGTCATTTTTATTTTCAATTCTTCGTTGCTCATAAATTATTGACCCGACTTAATTTGTTCTCTGGTTAAACCCATTTTTATTTTTTCCTGTAATGATATCAATGCATGTAATAATGCTTCAGGCCTTGGCGGACATCCTGCAACATATACATCAACCGGGATAATATGATCGGCTCCTTTTACAACAGAATAAGTATTATAAAAAAAAGGGCCGCCACTAATGGCACAGGCACCCATGGCAATAACATATTTTGGGTCGGCCATCTGATCGTATAAACGTTTTAAAACCGGACCCATTTTATTAACGATGGTGCCTGCAATAATGATCACATCTGCCTGTCGTGGAGAGGCACGTGCTACTTCAAATCCAAAACGGGAGAAATCATATTTGGCGGCTGCAACAGACATCATTTCAATTCCACAGCAACTAGTCGCAAACGTAAGTGGCCATAAGGAATTGGAGCGGGCCCAATTGATAATATCATCGAGTTTACTTAATACGATCCCACCGCCGGGTGTTTCATGCACCTGAACAGCCTCCCCAAACCCCTCCAAAGGAGGGACTTTTAAAGACTCTGAATTATTTGAAGTGTTATTCATTTTCAATAATAAGAATATCTACAAATATTTATTCTATGCATTTTGGTTCTCCCCCTTCGGGGGAGTTAGAGGGGGCTTTACATCCATTTCAACGCTCCCTTCTTATGTGCATATAAAAATCCTATGAATAATATAAAAAGAAATATCACAATCTCTATAAGGGCTAACCATCCAACAGTTTTAGCTACCACGGCCCAGGGATAAAGAAAAACAAGTTCCACATCAAATATTAAAAAGATCAGTGCAAATAAATAGTACCCAACGTTAAGTTGTATCCAAGTTTTTCCGGTTGTGGGAATTCCGCATTCGTAGGGCTCACCTTTCTGTGGATTTTTAGTGGCTTTCGTTACTATTTTAGCAACCAATATGGCAATCAATGAAAAAGCCAGTGCGGCAATTATCAAAACGATCATTGAAGAAGCGCCCATAAAAGATAAGTTAGTATGAGTTAAATTTTACCGTTCCAAGTTAGTGAAAATATGACAATAAAAAATACACTAAAGAACCCGTATTTATCATTCCCCGTATCCGGATTATACTTTACATCTATCCATAAATTTCATCAAAAATGTCATTTTTATTATATCCCATTGCAAGAATTCGTTTCCTGGCTTCGTCTATCATTCCTTTCCATCCGCACAAAAAGAAAGCGGCAGGTTTTCGTTCAATACATAAGGTTTCATAAACCGGGTGTACATAACCGGTATGGCCTTCCCATTTTTCTCTCGACAAAACAGGTAGATAAGTAAAGCCAGTCAGGCTTTGCTGCAATTTTTTCATTTCATCATAATACAAAAGATCTTTTTTGGTCCGGCATCCAAAAATCAGGAAGATATGCTGATGTGGTATATTATTATTGATCAAATGATGGATCATGCTTCTAAAAGGAGCAATACCTGTGCCCGTACATATCAGAAAAATATCTTTACTAAGTGGTTCTTTTAATTTAAAAACGCCCTGCGGCCCACGGAAATTAATTGTTGAGCCTGTGGTTATTTCTTCAAACATATAAGTTGTACCTGCACCTCCCCGGTCTAATACAATCAACAGTTCAAATACATTTCTGCCATCCGGCCAGGATGCAATTGAATAACTGCGTAAACGTTTATTTGGTCTTTCATGAATGGGCAGATCCAATGTCACAAATTGCCCGGGAATAAAACTAAAAGAAGATAATTCAGGCACTTCGATCCAAAATCTTTTTGTATCAGTGGTTGCATTTTCTATTCGTATAATTGTACCGATTAGCCAGGGTAATAATGCCATGTTTCTTTTTGAGGAAAGATACAAAGAAATAAAATAAAAATGGGGCTGTACAGCCTATTAAACAGCTGTGTTTTCCGGGTATGATTTAAATATTACTGAATAATAATTTTTTTGGTCTGCACCGAATTTTCAGTAACTATTTTTAGCTGATAAATTCCGTTGGCAATGCCTTCCAGGTTCAGTAAATTATTTCTACCCTGTAATAAGAAATTTTTTACCATTTTGCCTGCGGCATCAAAAATAACTGCACTGTTACAATTTCCGGAAGAGGAAATGAATAATTTAGCATCAGTAACAGGGTTAGGGTATATCGTTATTTCATCAGCAGTTGTTGAAAAATTAATTTTCCGGACGGGCGAATATTTAAATACCCCATTCATATCCAGTAATTTCAGCCGGTAAAAATTAAGTCCGTTGATGGGCTGTGCATCAGTAAAATTATATGTTTGAGTACTGGTATTTCCAATTGCTGCAACTTCGCCAATTGGCGTATAAGCGGTTCCGTCACTACTTCTTTCCACTATATATTTAGCTGTATTGATCTCATTATCGGTACTCCATTGCAGCCATGTTTTTTTATTTTGTTTAATGGCTTCAAAAGAAAGCAGGTTTACCGGTAAGGGATTGATATTTCCCAGCCCGCCGTTATTTAACCAGAATTCACTAAAACTATTTACAGCAAACTCGGCATAGTAGCCATTATCATAAGGTATTATTTCGGTATTGGCCGGTAAAATGAACTGGTAGGTGCCTCCCGGTAAATTATCAACCAATGTTCCATTTTCCTGTAAAGCTGTTCCGCTGTATTTAGTTACACCCAATTCATAAGGATCACCGGGTTTAGTGCATACCCCACAGCCCGTTGCAGCGATAAGGCTTTTTGCTTCTGCATCTGTAAAATAAAAACGAACAGATACATAGCCGGCCGGCTGAATGGCCGGGCGTATCACAATATTTCTGTTAAGATAATACTGAAGATTATGATTTCTTACTGCTCCCGCAAACGGGTAAACGTCAACTGTAGTACTGCCAAGATTTTGTCCATTGGGATTAATAGAAACAATACGGGTTCCCCCCGAAGTAAAATGTATCCAGTTACTGCCGCTCACATTCTGCGTAGTGTTCAACAATTGCGGGCCTGTATAAATAAGTGCTTTATCAAATACATGGATGTCATCAATACCTACTCCCTCGGTATTAAAACCTGCATCACTCGACATCACAAAACGAAAACGGACACTCGCTGCAGTTGTGGGTATATCGATACTGGCTACATGCCATTTTTTTATGGATGTACGCCATAGGTTTAAAGATGTAGGATCGTTATACCAGTTTACTCCTGCACCATTTGTTCCCAGGCGATTCCAGGTTATTCCACCATCTGCAGAATAATCAACCCATGTATAATCACAGGGGCAATTATCTTCTATTGAAAAAATATGACTGAACGAAAGCACCGGTTGGGTTAGTGTGCTAAGGTTAAAACAGGGAGAATATAAATAAGACAACTCATTATTTTTATAGTTGCCTGTTAATGAAGTTACCCATGAATTAGAACCATTAGCCGCTTTGTTAATGATGGTTTTTGCAGGCGTACCCAATACCCAACTACTGTTACTACCATTCTGATACCAGTTACCCGAACCAGATTCAAACCCTTCGAGGTAGGGGAAAGTATTAACAACAGGGCTTGTATGAAATGTATATTTTAGAATACTATCATTACTGTGGTAGGTATCAGACAATGCATTCAACCAAATATCAAAACTATAATCTGTATTGATCAATAAATTAGCCGGGGTTGCAAATGTAAATACCTGTGTTGAATTGGGTGCTATAACCGGTATCAATTCACTAATTGTGCCTCCGCCGTTTATTTTATAAAAAACAGGAACATTATTAAATGTTGTTGTGCTGTAATTCTTTACCTGGATTGAAACCGGTTGAATACCACTCATATTACAACCCGTTGCAACAGGAGAGATCACCTGTGTGATAGCAACATCATTAAAAGCTTCGCTGAGCGAAACATCATCGAAGGTATATCCATCATCCTGGTCCAGTTCCGGACTGGATACATTAGCCGAAGTATTGCCCTGCTGTCCGAATTTAATCTGAAAACTTGTAGTGATAGCCTGTGCAGGTAATGCCGGTGCCAAAACATCATTAACATTGATAATACCATGTTTCCATTGTCCAAGCGCTGCCTGGTTGGCTACAAGATCATATGCCTGTATCCAGTTATCTGCATCACTTCCGCGTATCCATATTTTATTATCGGGATTATTGGCCTGGCCATGGTTCTTATAATAGAAATCAAAACGCAATTGGTTGCCGCTATTATAAGCAGCAGCATTATAGGTCATAGATAAACTATCGGTAACGAGTGTCCCATAAGGAAACTGATCAAGTGTTATGGCTCTGTTACCGTTTCGTGCAAAGCCCGTGTTTACAAATGTTCTGGCCCTGCCTCTTGTTGAGTTGGATGTAAAATCAACACGGTCAATACTGTCTAATCCTTTTGTATTAACAGTATAATCTTTTGCCAATGCCGTTTCAAAACCATCTGTTACCGGTAATGTTACCGGTGGATTGGCCAGGTTTTTAATAGTTACTGATACAGTATCATCCAGGGGTTGTGTATCGCCCGTATTTTTAACCCAAGCTTTGATATTATAAATACCTGTTACAGAAAGATCGGCAGTTTGAACAAAATTATATTGATAAGTACCTAATGAAGTTATTGCAACAGCATTGGTTTCCATTACCACCGGGTTGCTGTTAACCTGGTAATATAAATTATAAGATCCCACCGAAGTAATATCATCTAAATTTTTGATGGTTAGTTTTATGGTTTCGGCTGCTGTAAGTCCACCGGTTGTAAACTGCCTGCCGGTGACAGGCGCAACTATTGCCACGGCCTTAAAATTATTATCGAAGCCCGGTAAAGTACAGGTACCCGTAGCCGGTATTACATTTTTAGAAACTGATCTGCGGCCTTTCACGCCATTATTTTTTGCACCGGCACCAAACCAGTAGGAGGTATTACTGCTTAACCCGCTTACCAGGTAATTAAGACCTGTTGTGTTACCGATGATGGCCATCGTATCGCCTTTTAGCTGGTAGATATCGTAAGAAGTGGCACCACTTATCGCACTCCAATTAAGTTGAACAAATCCTTCACAGGGAACAGTTGCCGTTACCACCGGCTGTCCCAATACCACAAAATTAAAATCACTCTGATCCGTATAAACCGACGCATTCCTGCTAACTCTTATTAATGCTGTATTGGATATAGCCGCAGGAACTATCATACTAAGTGAACGTGCAGTTGCAGCAACATTATTATTTATCGTACCCCATGTAGCACCGTTAGTAAAAGATGAATCAACAGTAAATGTATTGGCCTCATCGCCAAAAGCATTCCACCTGATAACTTCTGTTTCACCGGGCACCCAGGTTTCTCCGCCAAACGGATATTCAACAGTAACACCATTCATGTCCAGCTGGTAGGTAAGTATATATTCCTGGGGACCTTGAGGAACTGAAAATGCACTTACATTCAATGAAAAATTACCTGCTGCAGGATTAACAATAACCACCTGTTCAATATTATTTAAATGATCAACACCCGGAAATGCATTTAGGGTAACATTGGATGGATTTAAGATCAATGGCAGATATGTTGTTGCAAAGGCATCCGTAACCGTTAGATCTAGATCGTTCACTAATGTAGTGGCCGCATTGGGTGCAGCTGCAGGATCGGCCCAGTACAACATTACTTTTAAACGACGCACCCCGGCAGGAACCGTAATAGTTTGTGATGCAGGTGTTGTATTGCTGATAAAATACTGATTGCCTTCCATTGCTACAACAGCCCTTCTCGCATTCATCATTCCAAAACCAAAAGTATAATCGGGGCCAGTGTTACCAAGGTCCTCTGCGGTATTACAAAGCAATGCTTTTATCAACGCAGCTTTGGGTGTTGCTCCCGCGTTTAACTGGCGGTATCTTTCATTAAGTATTGTAACGGCACCTGCAATAACGGGGCCCGACATGCTGGTGCCGCTATTATTAGTGTATCCATTTAATGTAGTATTAGATGTCAGGGAAACCCCACAGGCTACAATTTCTGGTTTTATCCTTCCATCTTTTACCGGGCCACGACTACTGAATCCTGCAATGGCATAGGTTGACTGTGAGATCGCACCAACTGTTATTACATTTTTAGCTGTTTGCCAGCCCGTCTTTATAGTTCCGTAAGCCGTTGGATATGGTGCGCAGGTAAAACTTCCGTCATTGCCAGCCGAAAATACATGCAATACCGTTTCATAGTTTTTCATTTGCGCATCTGCATAATTGCTTAACACATCATATACTCCATTGCCAATACAACCATCATCTGCTGCGGTATAAGAATTATTGGTGGCTATCATGTTATAATCTGTAACATAAACAGGTGTATTGGTAATTATATCACTGAACCACTGGCTAACTATTGTAGATCTTGGTGCCAACCCATGATGTTTTGGATCTACTATTCCCCCGCTACCAATTGTTCCTGAGGTATGCATGCCATGAAGGCTGGGTACACTATAAACCCTGTTGATCACCCTGGCGGTAAAATCAGCATGTGTTGTTATTTCAGCATTATCACCAACACCAACAGTTATATTTTTTCCGCTCAGGTTTCTTCCTGCTGAAGATAATAATCCGCTAACCCCATGTGTGGCAATTGATTTATAGTTTAATATTTTATCGGTGATCAATTGCAGATTTATATAAGTTACAAACGGCAGTGCAGCAATATTGCTGATGATATTTTTATCGGGTTGAATGAAAATAACCCGGGCTGCATCATATTTTGTAGGTACGATAATAGCGCCCGTTTTTTGCAACTCCGTTATCACCATTGATCTGTTTACTGAAGAAAAGTAATTCACCGCAACTAATTCTCCTCCCTCCTTTTTGTTTATAGGATCATAATCCTTAAGCCTTATATCAATTTTATAAAACTGTGGGATATTGTTAATTGATACAATTTTATGATCATGTAAAACCAGGAAATTAAAATCATTTTTTATTGTAGCCAGGTAAGCATTTCCGGGAAGGAAATCACTTAGTTCAAGACCTGCATTTTTTAAATTTTCTTTTGTTGCCAAAGAAGGCAACTGTTCAAACTGAACCAGCGCAAAATAACGGTCACCAAATAAGGAGAATTGAAGATGGTCTTTACTGAAATTTTGATTAGCAGCATTGTTGCCTGTTATATAATTACCTTTTATAAATTTTACAGGTTGCTCAATTTGTTGGGCAGCAACCGGCAGGCCACATATAAGAAGCAGGAAAAAAAAGAGAAATAAGAAGCCTTTTTTCATTGGTAGATCAACTATTGGATAAACTGGTAATTAATAAGATAGTCAAAAATATGGCTAATATCTCTGATAAGACCTTCTATTAACGATAAAATAGCCCTGATATTGCCGATTTTTAAGGCATTCCTTTTTTGTGTAAGTATTATCTTTGCCAACCTGATGAACCTGGAAGTGTTGTTGAACGAATATATCCATGACCCCCGCTGTTTTAAAATAGCGGACAGGATCACTTTATCCCAACCTCAACGAATTCAACTTACCGGACTCCAGGGAAGCGCTTCTCCTTTTGTTGTTGGGGCAGTTTTTAGCCATCCGGCTACGGCCCAGTTAAATCACCTTGTCATTTTAAGGGATGCTGAAGAAGCAGCCTATTTCCACAATACTTTGGAAAATCTAACAGGTGCGCTTGACCTGTTTTATTTTCCTTCTTCATTTAAGAATAAAAAAAATTACCGGCTGCTCAACAGCAGTCATGTAATGTTGCGGACAGAAGCGCTGATAAAAATTGCAGCCGGTGGCAATAAAAAAATATTGGTAACCTATGCAGAAGCGCTGTTTGAAAAAGTAGTACTGTCAAAAACCCTCAACAATAATATCATATCGGTCAAACAGGCAGAAACAATTGATGTAAATACAATTTTAGGTAAACTGGTTGATTATGGTTTTGAAAGAACAGACTTTGTTTACCAGCCCGGGCAATTTGCCATACGTGGAGGAATACTTGATATTTATTCTTTTGGTAATGAAAAACCTTACCGCATAGAGTTGTTTGGCAACGAGGTAGACAGTATTCGGATTTTTGATCCCGAATCGCAGTTGAGCGAAAGAAAATTATTGCAGGTAAATATTATCCCTAATGTAGAGACGCAGTTTGAAAGCGGTGATAAAGTTTCTCTTCTAGAATTCTTACCAGAGAATACTGTAGTATGGACAGAAGACTGGACATTCATCAGGGAAAAGATAGAACAGCAGGAGGAGGATCTGCAGATAGCAGTTGGCAGTTGGCAGTTGACAGTTGGCAGTTCTGTATTCGATGAAGAAAACCTGAATGAGAAAAAAGAAATGAATGAAAATGATTTTGTGAAAGCTGCGGTAATTGAAGAACAGATGCTGTCACATCATATCATAGAACTTGGCAATAAGGCATACTTTTCAACCAACCACAAACTACCAACCACAAACCACGAACTGAAGATACATTTCGCCACAAAGGAACAACCATCTTTCAACCGTCAATTCGACTTACTTATAAAAAATTTAAAAGAGTACGAAGCCAAAAAATACAATATCTACCTGTTTGCCGAAAACCCTAAACAACTGGAACGCTTACACGTAATTTTTACAGATCTGGCCACAGGCCCTGATGGCAAAGCCGAAATAAATGTGATCCCTGTTCCTACTTCAATTCATGAAGGCTTTATTGATGACGATCTGAAAGTGGTTTGCTACACCGATCACCAGATCTTTCAACGCTACCATAAATACAAAGTAAAACAGGCTTTTAGTAAAAACAAGGCACTTACTTTAAAGATGCTCCGGGAGTTGCAGCCGGGCGATTATATTTCACATATTGATCATGGCGTAGGCGTTTACAGCGGATTACAAAAAATAGAAGCCAATGGAAGGTTACAGGAAGCCGTACGCATTCAATACAAAGACGGCGACCTGCTGTATGTAAATATTTCTTCCCTCCATAAAATAAGTAAGTATAGTGGCAAAGAAGGCACTGTGCCTAAAATGAATAAACTGGGTAGCGATGTATGGAATAAATTAAAAGAAAAAACAAAAAAACAGGTTAAGGATATTGCCACCGACCTGATAAAATTATACGCACAAAGAAAAAGCCAGACAGGCTTTGCCCATAGCCCAGATAATTATATGCAGACCGAACTGGAAGCCAGTTTTATTTACGAAGACACCCCCGACCAGGGCAAGGCCACCGAAGAAGTAAAAAGAGATATGGAAAAACCGTCGCCCATGGACAGGTTGGTTTGTGGTGACGTGGGTTTTGGTAAAACAGAGATCGCCATCAGGGCAGCATTTAAAACCTGTTGTGATAATAAACAGGCTGCTGTGTTGGTACCTACTACCATCCTGGCCTACCAGCATTATAAAACTTTTGGTGACCGGTTGAAAGATTTCCCCGTAACTGTTGATTTTATTAACCGTTTCAAATCATCAAAAGAAAAAAAAGAAACATTACAGAAATTAGCAGAAGGAAAAATAGACATCATCATTGGCACACATGCACTGTTGGGAAAAGACGTAAGGTTTAAAGACCTTGGTGTGATGATCATTGATGAAGAACAAAAATTTGGTGTGGCTTCAAAAGAAAAATTAAAACAGATCCGCACAACAGTAGATTCTCTTACCCTAACGGCAACCCCTATTCCGCGTACACTGCAGTTTAGTT
>JAYVUE010000217.1:0-6905 GCA_043788195.1 Chitinophagaceae bacterium | reverse complement strand
ATGGGAATATATTTTACGCCGCTGGTAGTACCACTAGTTTTTGCAAAATAAATGGGTTGACCTTTCCACAATACATTATGCCTGCCCTGTTTTATTTTTTCGATATAGGGTTTAAAATCCTCGTAATCCCTGAGGGGAACTTTTTTAATAAAATCTTCGTGTGTTTTTATGTTGGCAAAATCATGGTCCTTACCAAAATCTGTTTTTGCACCCACCTTTATCAAATGATTAAAAATGGACTGCTGATCCTGCACAGCCGTTTCCATTCCTTTTTTGATCTGTTTGTATATATAACCTGCAAAAGGTTTTGCAAGGAAAGATTTTATTTTCATTAAAAATTCAGCAATCGTTGAAATGCAAATCTAAGTAGTTTTTATCTTTATTATTTATGAACTTCATCAACATTTTTTCATTTACAATCACATGGCCATTCTGTATCAAGGTCGATACATGTAACCACCAATAATCCATCGTCTTTGGGTGCAAATACTACCCTTACGTGTTGTTTATCATGTGTTATACCTTCAAGAGGATAGGATTTACCCCGGGCATCTGCTTCTATCTTATTATAATTTATTTGTCCGTTTTCAAGTATCTCTTTGATCTCGGATTCGTCAATATGCCTGCATTGCATACGGCAACGGGCGTGTTTACTGTACATGAGATGGCTGGTGCGCCGGTTAAAGGCTTCATCCCGGCCAGGGTTTTCATTTGGTGGCAGTACAGATGGGATGGTTATATTTTTGTTTTTTTGTTCAGTAACAGGATCTACAGGATATTTTCCACGTTGATTTTTTTTAATATTCCAATACAACAATGCGGCAGCGATCAATACAATAAAAGGAAGATATTTTTTAAGCATAAAAGATTTGAACTGCTAAATTAAGGGAGAAGGCGTTGATAAAGTTAATAAAGTTACCGGGTTGTGAAAGTATATAAAGTTGATAAAGTAAATAAAGTTACCGGGTTGTGAAAGCGTATAAAGTTGATAAAGTAGCCGGGGTCGAAAAGCTGTTTATCCTTTATATACTTTATCTACCTTATCAACTAATCAACTAGTCAACTTTTGTATCTTTGCCCCGATGATCAAGACCGTTGCACTACATACTTTGGGCTGTAAGCTTAATTTTTCAGAAACTTCTACCATTGGAAGATTGCTGGAAAATGAAGGTTTTGAAAAAAGAAATTTTGATGAAGTAGCCGATGTGTATGTGATCAATACCTGTTCGGTAACAGATAACGCTGATAAAGAATGCAGGATGCTGGTAAGACGTATTAATCGTAAAGCACCTGAAGCATTGGTGGTGATCACAGGTTGTTATGCTCAATTAAAACCTGGTGAAATTGCGGCAATCCCTGGTGTTGACCTGGTATTAGGCGCAGCTGAAAAATTTAATATCACCCAACATTTAAAAGAGATCAGTAAAGGCGACAATACAAAGATCTGTAGTTGTGATATTGAAGACGTAAATGTTTTTACTTCTTCACATTCTATTAATGACCGCACCAGGATATTTTTAAAAGTACAGGATGGATGCGATTACAATTGTTCTTTTTGTACTATACCGATGGCAAGGGGTAAAAGCAGGAGTGATAGTATCAATAATGTATTAGAGAATGTAAAGGCCATCGCTGAACAGGGAGCCAAAGAAATTGTGCTGACAGGAATTAATTTGGGAGATTTTACCTCATCGTCTTCCCGGCCCCCTCTATCTCCCCCAAAGGGGGAGGATTTGGAGAAGAATGTAGCGAAGATTAAAGCGAATAAAAAACTATTGGATGGAAATTTTTTTTCATTAACCTCACCCCCGGCCCCTCTCCTTGAGGAGAGGAGTGTTGCGAAGACCGAATCGAAGAAGCAGTATGGTGGAGGAAATTTCTTTTCATTAATTAAAGCACTTGATGATGTTGAAGGCATAGAACGTTTTAGAATATCTTCTATCGAACCCAACTTATTGAGTAATGATATCATTGAATTTGTAAGCAACAGTAAAAAATTTATGCCGCATTTTCATATTCCATTACAAAGCGGCAGTAATAAGATCTTAGGATTGATGAGGAGACGTTATAAAAAAGAATTGTATGCCGAAAGGGTTGGGCTTATTAAAACACTGATGCCGCATTGTTGTATAGGTGTGGATGTGATCGTTGGTTTTCCGGGTGAAACGGATGCTGACTTTGTTGAAACTGTAGAGTTTTTAAATGGCCTCGACATTTCTTATTTGCACGTTTTCACTTATTCCGAAAGAGCCAATACTTTTGCATTAGAAATAAAACCCGTAGTACCCCTGCACATAAGGCATGAACGAAATAAAATTTTTCGAAATCTTAGTTATCAAAAAATGCAATATTTTACCAACCAACATATTGGTGAAACAAGAAAAGTATTATTTGAAACACAAAACAAAAACAATATGATGGAAGGTTTTACTGATAACTATATTAAAATAACAACTCCATATAAACAGGATTGGGAAAATAATATTATAGCATGGAAAATATAAACGACCCGCTGGGGCCTGCGGCCGGGCTGATAAATAAATACCAGGTAACGGTACATTTTGATCTGAATGATGAGTTCATGAGTTTTGTTCCTGCGCACCGTTTGTATATCAATACGCTGATCGAAAAGAATATCATTGATTATTATACGGTAAGCATGGAAAGCCAACGATCATGGATGATAGTTAATGCAAAGAGTAAGCCTGAAGTTGAAAAATACCTCAGCAAATCTCCGCTTTATCAATACTGGACCATAGAAATTGATGAATTATTTATTTACGATGGAATATCTTACCGGATGCCGGCGGTGCAATTGAATTAATTTTTGAAAAAATATTGCATAAAACAATTTCCCCTTATCTTTGCCGTCCGAAAAATAAAGGGAGCAAAGCTCAGTAGGTTTAGAGCATTCCGATTTACTATCGGGAGTGGTTGGCGGAAAATAAATAATTAAAGGGAGCATAGCTCAGTTGGTTTAGAGCATCTGCCTTACAAGCAGAGGGTCCGCGGTTCGAACCCGTGTGCTCCCACTGGAAGCCTTACAGAAATGTGAGGTTTTTTTATGTCTGAACAACCAAAATCAGCCCCAAAAGGTCAAGCTGCTTGCAAATTGCTTGCAAATTTTGGCAATAACCACATGCTGGTTAAAAAATATTGTTTCAAATAACTGTTTAAAATTAGTCTCTTTTGAGGGAAAATATTAGTGATTTTATTAGCTTTTTAACCTTATGAATCATTACTGTTGTTTTCAACCTGCTGTAATAAGTAATCATATAGGGCTAGTCCAGACAAGTCAGAAATCTTAAATTCTTCCCTCCTGCCTGTTTTTGGATGTCTAAGCTGCCCGATTAAAATTCCGTTGCCAGTATACAGCAAATAGCTTTTATTGTCCATTCCAAAATGAAATGGCCAGATATCGCCCCGCATATCCATCCCTTGCATTGCAGAAAGTAATTCATCAATCCTGTTTTTATTAAAAGGATAACCAAGGCTTTTGAGATAGACTTTATTATCATCATAAACTTCAAACCACAAGTGGCAGTCACGTTGATATACAGACAAGGTTAATTTAAATATTTTTTCCTCAAAAGAGTGTTCGAAACTCACCATTTTTAATAATTTGATTATCCAACTTCCAACCAGAATTTCTATTAATAATTCAGGTTAATAACCTAACCAGTTAAAATTAGTTATATATACTGGAGTTCTCAAGTCGCTGATTTTAACAAAATTGACATTTGCCAGAACTGTCATACGGTAACTTGTCCGTCAGCAGGAATTTTTTCGCCCGGCTTCACTAATACGTTATCTCCACTTTGCAGTTCTTTCAAATTGATGTCAACAAATTCACCATTTCTTTCTACACGAACCGTTGAAGGTTACAGGACTACTAAACTTTCCAGGGCCCTTGAAGCAGCCATTTGAGAGCGCATTTCTAACTAATGACCCAGAAGCATAATATCTATCAAAGTTGCCAGTTCCCAGAAAAAGTCCATGCCTTTTAAACCAAATACCACATCTACACTGTATACGAATGCCACAGTAATAGCAATAGCAACCAACGTCATCATGCCGATTGCTTTATCATTTATTTCAGTAACCATACCTTTTAGAAATCGCATACCTCCATATACTATAAATGAATGTACTGAGTACTAATAAGACATATTTATCACCGGGAAAACTGATAGTAAAACCAAGCCATTGCTGAATCATATGCGATAGCAGCAGAATGGAAATAGTAACAATAAGACAAATCCAGAACCGTTTCAGAAAATCATGCGTATGGTGGCCTGCATGTTTATCATGAAAAGTATGTCCTTAATGTTCGGAAGATGTTTCGTTTTTTAGCGTTATATGGCTGTGATGTCCATGTTCATCTTCATGGCCATTTTTATCCTTATTTCCAGATTGTTCAACCAGCACTAGGTCCATCCCACATTTGGGGCATTTGCCCGGTGCCGGTTTTACCATTTCCGGGTGCATGGGACAGGTGTATTGTTGTTGATGTTCCATAAATTAAACTTTAACTATTAACCCTAATGTTACACAAAACTTCCCTAAACAAAATCTCGTGCTGATTCTTTTATGTGCATTTATTTATTTCTCAGTTAAGCATTTCAATTCGTATAGACTCCTTTCATTTTTCTTATCTCATTCAAATAATAATCCCGTATATTTTTCGAGAAGTTGCTTTGCTGATCTTTCATCCTTTCAGGATGCCATTGCACCAATAGCATCATACTTTTGTCCCCGGTATTTTCCCATTCCAATCCTTCTATGATTCTTTTTTTTGCCAATGCATTTACCCTTAACCCAATACCAATTTTATCAACGCACTGGTGATGTGCAGAAAACACTTTACCTTTTTGCTGATTTACAATTTGACTGAGTAGTGTATTTTTCCTGACTGTTATCTCATGTTCACAAGGTTTCCTTGTTTTAGCAAGGTGGTCATGGGTGTGAAAGCGGGAAGGAATATCGGGTATTAAAGTGCCTCCGAAATAGACATTAGCAATTTGCAGTCCACGGCAAATACCAATCAGCGGCTTTTGCTGTTGTAATGTTTTGCGGATCACTTCAAGTTCAAACTCATCCCTCCGCCACGCTACTTCCCTCGGATTAAGCAATTTGTAATATTCCGGCTTACCATAAAAGAGCGGATGCACATCCTGGCCACCAGCAAGCAACATTCCGTCATATCGGCCTGCTTCCAGCGTTATATAATCCCGGTTTGATATTCTCAGCACTTCTATATCAGGATCATTTCCCTTAATCCAGTTGGCATAAATATCCCAGTGACATCTTTTACAATGTGCCGTTATACCAATAGTTAACCTTTTTTTCATTTCAAAGCTTTATGCGTTATTATGCTCTAAGAGAAAATCGTTATAAAGAATAGTACAGGAAGCATTGCTATAGTTATATAAATGGTTCATGCATTTCTCAATCGTAGTGATTTTTACTTTTTAATTACGGTAACCATGCCTTAAAAGCCTCTTTATTTCGCAGGCTGATGGGGCACCAGATCATCTATCGGCGCAAAACCTGACCAAAGTAGGTTTAAAAGAGTTTATACGGCCTTATTTAACCCTTTTTCCTGAATAATTCCATCACGATTTTACATTTTCATACCCTCCATTGGATTAGCACCTTTCTTAAAAATAAATTCACTGTTTAATAAATAGGCTCCGCTGATAACAACAATATCACCTGATTGAAGGCCAGATTTTATCTCAACCCGTTCTCCATCTTCCATACCAATTACAACCATCCTGCTTTTGAAAGAATGATTACCTGTTTGTACCCAAACAGATGCGCCAGTGCCTGTGCGGAGTACTGCATCAGATGGCAGGGTTAATGTGTTTACCTGTTTTCCTTTGATAATAACATAAGCAGGCATACCGGGTTTTAAAAGCTTTCCTGAGTTGGCTACATTTACCCGTAGGAGGGTAATACGTGTTTGTGGATTAATTTCTGGGTTCATAAATTCAATCTTTCCAATTGTTTGTTTGCCCGGCAAGTCAGGGAATTGAACGGAGGCGACTGCACCATAATCTATCTGCGATAATTGAGAGGTATAAACCTGTGCCTCTGCCCAAAGTGTTGATAAATCCGCTATCCGAACGATAGTGCCGCCTTCCATAGCATATTCACCTTCCCTTATGTCCAATGTGGTAATATAACCTGCAACGGGACTGTAAAAAGTGGTAAGAGGTGTCGTAGTTTTTTTTACTGCTATTTCCTGTATTTGTGTTTCAGATAAGCCCCACAGCAACAATTTATTTTTTGCACTTTGTAACAACACCGTTAAATCAACAATTGTATTATCAAGGGTCTTTTGTTTTTCCAGTGCCAGTATATATTCTTGTTTGGCATTATTCAGTTCTTCACTATAAATATCAAATAATTTATCCCCTTTATTAACATAGTCGCCCAGGTTTTTGAAATAAAGGCGCTCAATTCTTCCCATCACCCTTGCACTTACCGCATTAATTTTACGCTGGTCGGCATTCAATGTTGCAGTAAGCACCATCTGGTCGCCAATCATTCCGCTGCGAATAGTATCTGTTGAAATATTTCCCAATTGTATTTGTTGTTCGCTTAGTTGTACCTCATTAGGGTCTTTTGATACAGCTTTTTTTGCTTCTATCAGTTTCATACCACATATAGGACAATTACCCGGTTTATTCTTCATTACCTGCGGATGCATGGAGCAGGTATAATATACATCGTTCATTTCCATATTATGTTCTGACTGGGCTGGCACTTTTGTATTCTTATTTTTGCAGGCGGCAAATAAAAACACAAGCACTGTTGCTATAAATATTTTTTTCATCTTTTATATATTTTATTGTTACCGGCTATCATTTTTATTTTTATCTTCTTTCTTCACAATAATA
>JAYVUE010000216.1:0-3866 GCA_043788195.1 Chitinophagaceae bacterium | reverse complement strand
TAAATAACAACCACTGTTAACAAAACTAAAATCTGCAACAGGGGGGTTATTGACCACAAGGTCAAAATCTATATCCTGAATTGTGCCACAGCCCTCTGTATTAGGTGCATAAGTTGTAATTGTAATTGGATAAGTGCCTATTGTGGTAAGATTATAATAAGTTGGTAACGAATACCAGTAAATGGTTTTGGTATTAACAATAGTTATAGAATCTGCAACAGGTGCATTCACCATAACATTTGTATTGTTAGGAAACATATTGACAGCATTGTGAAAATCCCAGTACATAGAATCCGGAATATAAGGAAGCGATACTTTAAATTTAAAAGGTGAGTTTGTACAAACAGATGGTGTTGTTTCTATACCATACTGTGTAGAAACGCCTATCTGCTGGTAAAGGTCCTTGATATTACAACCGGCATTATAGCCATATGATTCGAAGCTACCATATCCATAAGCACTTGCGTTAAATCCCGAATCTGATCGGAGGGTGTGGGTACCTACCAAAACCTGTTTTTGCAGGTAAGAATAGTTAATGTTTTGAGGATGAACAACAAATGACCCTGCCGGCAAAGCTGCTCCGTCTAAAAGAAATGAACTTATGGCAGTTCCTCCATTTGGGATCAATACGCTTATAAAATGTTCATTAATGGCAAAATGTGGAGTTGCGTTTACCAATACACTGGAAATATTTTGTTCTATCGGGCTTAAATAAATGACCTCGGGGTCACCTTCGTTTGCCGGAATTCCTACATTGTTTCCACATGCCCCAGTGGTAGTAATATATTGAGATACCATGATGGGCTTATCCGATTGTATATAATTTGGTTGATTAGTTGCAGCGATCTGGTAATAGAAATTATTGATCAGGCCGCCCATAACTACACCGTTTAATTTTACTACTGTAGTTGGGTCAGTAACAGCGATCCTAAAATAATTAAAAGGCATTCCGGCAGTTGGTACAGTAAGATAATTTTTACCCCATGCTGTCTTTGGAAATGATTGAACAATATAATTGTCGGCAGAGCCTCCTGAACCAATTGGACAACTGAGGTTTATTTTTCCACTTCCTGAAAAAACTGCGATGCGTTTGCAATTGCCATTTCCACCGGCAACACTAATTATTTTTGAACCGGTAAGGTCAACCCCGCTATTTCCTGCAATCGTACCCAAAGCATTGAATACCTGGCCCTGTGTTAAATTAATAGTATACATAGTACCGGCCGTCATGGTCTGTGTATTAGCGCTGGGGGTTACCTGTATAGTTGTTGTACCAGTATCAGTAGCTACAACAAAAAAGTAACAATAGGAATAAGCCTGTTGAGAAAATTGGCTCATATTCACAGAATAATATTCTTTTCCCAGGGTTGGTGTTGGAAACAATAAAGTGGCCCCGGAGCGGCTGCCGTTGTATATATGGGCATATCCAACAATAGGTTTATCGCTGGTAATATGAATGCCTTTGCCGGAGGTTCCTTCTATGCCCAACCGGGCATCATTTGCACCAGTTTTTGGAATTGGTGGTGTTTCAAATATAGTATTAGCGGCAATATTGGAATAAGTTTGTGTATAGCCAATACCAGGTATAGAAACAGTAACAGTTGTCACTGCTTCTGTAGCAAAGTAAAGTACCATTTCCTGGGCACCACCTGTTGGGTTTAAAACACCACCAGCACTATACATATCGCAATGGGATCCATACCCAACCCAAAAATCTTTACCTTTATTGGAGAAATCCTGTGAGTTGACATAACAGGAAGTAAATACGGAAAACAATAAAAAAAGCTTTTTCCACATTTTCGTTAGTTAAGGTTGAGTAAAGCAGAATAAAAATCAGATCCCTCAATGGAAATTCACAAAAATTACCATTTAACAGTCAAAAAAGCCTGCTGAAATAAAAATATCAAGATCCTTTCAACATTTATTTTTATAAGCTACGTGGGTTAGACTGTTAAAAATACAAAAAGTTTACTTTCAAAGGATAAAATACAATAAAAAATCCCCCCGGAGAACCGAAGGGACTTAAAGTATAGCCATGAAAAACAAACTTTAAATAAAGATAATAATCAAAAGTTATTTTGCCTTTTTTTCGTAACGTTTGTTGAATTTGTCAATACGTCCTGCAGTATCAACTAACACATTTTTACCTGTGTAAAAAGGATGTGAAGTATTGGATATCTCCAGCTTTATTACCGGGTACTCATTTCCATCTTCCCATTTAACTGTTTCAGTTGAATATGCAGTAGAACGGCTCAAAAACTGTGTGCCATTACTCATGTCTTTAAAAACAACAGTTTTGTAATTAGCCGGGTGAATTCCTTGTTTCATAATAAATGTTTTTTATACGGATTTTGCCGTACTGTTTTAAGAAAGTACAAATTTAAGGAAAATCCGGTTAATTTATGGTTTGTGGTTTGTAGTTTTTGATTAGAAGCCTACGAATTAGATGGATTTTTGAGATTTTCTGAATCTTTTGAATCGAAAGACCCCCGTCTGACAAGTCGTTCGGTGGGTACAAATTACAAACAACTTTAGCTCTTCATATTTACAAACTGTAATGCCAACCCAAGGTTCCAGCTCTTTGAGGCCTGTATCACTTCCTGAAGATCATCAATTTTTTTGCCGGTTACCCTTATGATATCATCCATTATGGCTACCTGTACCTTTAAGCCACTGTCTTTGATAATTTTTACAATTTTTTTCGCATCCTCCTGCTTTATCCCGTTTCTAACAACTACTTCTTGTTTAACCACCTTGCCACTCTGAAAAGGTTCTTTACTAAAATCATATATTTCTGCAGCCAGGCCCTGTTTAATACTCCTGCTGATCATTACATCCCTTATCTGCCCTAGTTTCATTTCGCTTTCAGCTTCAAGGCTAACTTTGTATTCTTTCTTATTCAACTCAATAATAACGGGGCTTCCCTTAAAGTCAAACCGGTTAGTTATTTCTTTACTTACAGTGTTGATCGCATTATCCAGTGTTTGCAGATCAACTTTACTGACTAGATCAAATGAAGGCATAAAATATTATTTCCTCAAAAGTAAAAGAAATGATTGAAAGTTAAAAGCTGAAAGTTAGCACAATTCTAACCTTCAGCTTTCAAGGTTCAAACCAAACTTCAACTAATTCAATTCCCTCCCTTTACCCTATCCTGTTCATCACTGGCACCATTATTTCTTTTTCCGTTACTTGCCTTTAATTTCCCTTTGCTAAACCTGTAAGTGAAAGTGAGACTTACTGCACGACTATCATTTACATTCTTAAAATTGGCATCAACAGTACCATATTTGCTGTAACCTTTAAAAACACCTCCTGCAAAAATGTCCCGAATGTTTAAACGGATGCTGCCCTTATTTTTTAAAACCTGCCTACTGAATCCTGCATTTATCTGCATAATTGGATTAATGTAGATAACACCTTCTAATCCTTTGCTACGGTAAAAACCACTCAACTCCGCCGACCATCCTTTTCCGAATTTAAATTGCTGTTGAACCTGCACCATAAAAGAGGTCTGGCCAATTGCGATCAATTCATTATTAACGGTTCCTGTAAAACGATTATTAAAAAGGTTGGTATAGATATTTGCGGTCCACCATTTTGTAATAGATTTATTAGCACTGATTGATAATCCAAACTGCTCACTTTTTGCAATGTTTGCTTTTTTGATAAAAGTTTCATTGGTTAGATCATTCTGTTCTAACACCTGTTGAATAATATTATTGGTATTCGTATAATTTACAGTGGTTGTAAGAAACCCATTGTAAGTATGGCTTAGTTCTATATTATGGGCAAACTGTGCACTTAAGTTTGGATTACCCTGTTCAAAAGTGTACCGGTCAAGAAAATGAACAAATGGATTTATA
>JAYVUE010000215.1:0-14325 GCA_043788195.1 Chitinophagaceae bacterium | reverse complement strand
CTCGCCGTAGGCGGAAGACTTGCGCCAGAGATAAATTATTTTAATAATTAACCCCGACAGCGGCTCCCGGCCCTGTCGGCGGTTTGGAAGAAATTATTTTAATCAACCGCCGACTGGGTTGAAAACCGCAGTCGGGGTGGGGTTACGTCAGGGCACTTCAAATAATTCTTCCCACCTTGTTGTATGCCTTTTACTGCGCATCTCCTGCCGCATCTTCCAGTTCTTTTTTGTACCGGATGCTGCAAATTTTATCACATCGTCACGCATGCTGAAATTCACATTATCCACTACATTCATCAGGCCACGTAAATTATTATGTACAGGCGGCTCAAATAAATTATACTGGATAGCATCATCGGGTACAATACCGCTCAGCATCACGCCTGCTTTTAAATAGCGGCTTCCATTTTTATATAGTTGCTCTACTAACGGCAAAGCATGTGCTATTAATTCATTGGTTAATGAAGTAGCCATGGGTAATGTAGTATATGTTCCTTTTGTTTTAGGATCGTATTGATAATTGCCGGTGGCATGATCATTAACCACCACAAACACATTGATCACTTTTGCAGCGCAGCACTGTCGGCGTAATTTCTCTGCAGCCCTTGTGGTATACGTGGCAATGGCTTCTTTCAGGTCTTTTAATTCAAACACGGGTTTGCCAAACATTCTTGTAGTGGCGATCATCCGTTTTTTTTCGAGCGGGTCTTTCATTTCAATACAGGGCTCACCATGTAATTCCTTTATCAGCCTGGTGCCTACTACGCCGCCTAAATTTTTATGTGCCCATTCTTCACTCATATTACGGAGTTTCCAGGCTGTGTCTATTCCCCAAAAACGTAACTTTTCTGTACTGCGGTAACCCACGCCCCAGAGATTTTGCACAGGTGTATTTTCCAATGCATGGCGTATCTGCTCAGGCGTTAGTAATGCTACCGTACCCTGTGTGGCGATCTTATTTTTTTTAGCGATATGATTGGCCACTTTAGCCAAAGTTTTCGTCGGTGCAATGCCTACCGACACCGGCAACCCCGTCCATTGCTCAACGGTATTGCGTATATGCAGACCATAATCCCATATATCGCCTGAGGCGATACCATCCAGGTTGGCAAAAGCTTCATCAACTGAATACACTTCTACATGCGGACACAGCATCCGCAGCGTTTCCATTACCCGCCAGCTCATATCGCCATACAAATGATAATTGGAAGAAAAGACAGCTACTTTATGTTCTTCTAAAATTTCTTTTGCTTCATAATAAGGTCCGGCCATCCGCACCCCCAGTGCTTTTGCTTCATCAGTACGGGATACAATGCAACCATCATTGTTGCTGAGCACAACAACGGGTTTGCCATCCAGCGATGGTTTAAAAACCCTTTCACAGGCGGCGTAAAAACTGTTGCAATCGATGATGGCTTTATAAACCCCTCCGCCTCCGCCAGCTAGCCCAGGAGCTTGAAGAGTACAAGAATTTATACAGTCTTTATCATTCATTGGGTTACTTGTTTTTATTTTTCAAACACCCGCTCCTTAAAAAAATAATATTCTTCAATTTAAAGGAGCCAATTCCCCCTTCGGGGGTTAGGGGGCTTTTTTTATCACATAAATAACCACCCCCCATATCTTAAAATCATTGAACTCACTCACATCAATAGGCGAAAGTTTGGGTGTTTCAGGAATTAAGCGCAGGCGGTTAATTGTTTTCTCATACCTGCGTATCAGCATTTCGCCATCAACAACAGCGATCACAATTTTACCATTCACCGGTTTAATGCTGCGGTCTACAATTACAATATCGCCATCATGAATAAAGGCGCCCGTCATGCTGCTGCCACTTACCCGCATAAAAAAAGTGGCAGGTTTATTTCGGATCAACTGTTCGTTCAGGTCAATGCCCCGTTCCATATAATCATCCGCAGCCGCGGTAAACCCTGTTGCATTGGCGGTGGGCACATCCGCCTGGGTAAACCGCTTGCTGCCGCTATACCCGCTGCTAAAAAATTGTTCAACTTCCATATAAATTGATTTTGTATTACTAAATTAATTAGTAAATTTACACTAAATTAATTAGCTAACAAATTTAGTAAAGAAATATTTATCTAAATGCTGAATAAAAAACAATTGTTAAAATGTCCGCCCGGATTAACACGTTCGGACGAGCTTAATTACAAAAGATGAAAAATAAACAAATACCCGGCCTCCCTCTCTCTCGGAGAGGGAACGAGGGAGAGGCCGCATTGCCCGGCTACCGGGTAAATGAGTACCTGCTGGTTTTTAATCAGCACGAAGAACTGCGTAATAAGATCATGCAGGTAAAGCAGAATTTTTATGACAGCTATAAAGCGGCTACCGCCAGATGGGGCAAGCCGCATATCACCCTGGTTAATTTTGTACAGTACGAAATGCTGGAAGAGCGCATCATCAACCGACTTAAAATGGTGGCAATGGGTTATCACCCGGTAAAAATTGAACTAAAGGATTTCGGCAGTTTTCCAAGTCATACTATTTATATAAATGTAACAACAAAAATGCCCATACAAAATCTGGTGAAAGAGATCCGGACTCAAACGCAACGCCTAATGAAACTCGATGATGATCATAAACCACATTTTATTTTGGAACCACATTTAACCATTGCCCGCAAATTGTTACCATGGCAATACGAGCAAGGCTGGCTCGAGTACAGCCACAAACATTTTACCGGGCGTTTTATTGCCGATGCTATGTTATTGTTGAAGCGACCCGTTGGTGAATTAAAATACCAGGTGGCGCAGCGGTTCGAGTTTCAGAATTTGCCGGTGGCAACAAAGCAGGGAGAATTGTTTGGCTAAGAGGTCAAAAGAGAACCCTTCGACTCCGCTCAGGATGAGGAGAAAAAAGAGATTTAAAATATCGATTTTTTTCTTAGAAAATATAATTATGAACCAGGCAACACAATGCTATTAAGCTTCATTGGCGTCGCACTCTTGTACAGTATATCAATATTCAACTCAAATAAATTCGAAACATGATTTTAAAATAATAAACATCAATCAAACCGTACGATAAAACCCCGACAGCGGTTGCAAACCCTGTCGGCGGTTGAGCAAAATATAATTTTCGTAATCAACAGGAACTAAATAATAATAAAAATGAATAATGAACCTAAATCTTCAATCAACGGCCAGGGGCAACAACTACAACAGGATAGTGTACCAGTTAAATCAAAATCAGTATCTGGCAATTTAAAAAAACAAAAAGAAGATACAAAGCAGCAGGGTCTGCAAAGTCCCCTCCAGAGCGGAGCCGAAGGACGAGGGGACCTGCCTGCCGGACAGGCAGGATTAGGGGGCTATATCATCGGCCGCGGCGCACAGTTCAACACCAAAAATCGTTTTCTCAAAGACGAAAAAACAAAAGAGAACGTAGAAGCCATTGACGATTGGGAAGAAACAAATAAGTCTACGCAGTACATAGAGATGCAATCAAAAACCATCGTTAACAAAGTAGAAAGCAAGGATGTAGGCATGAGCTACAGCATGAACCCCTATGCCGGTTGCGAGCACGGTTGCATTTACTGCTATGCCCGCAATGTACACGAATACTGGGGTTACAGCGCCGGGCTTGATTTTGAACAAAAGATACTCATCAAAAAAAATGCACCCCAACTGCTACGTAAGTTTTTGATGCACCCCCGGTGGGATGCCACACCCATCATGCTTAGCGGCAATACAGATTGTTACCAGCCGGCCGAACAAACGTACAGGCTTACACGAGGATTGCTGGAAGTGTGTAACGAGTTCAATCAACCCGTGGGCATACTCACTAAAAATTCCTGGATACTCAAAGACAAAGACCTGTTGCAGGAAATGGCGAAGAAAAAAATTGTATCGGCCATGGTGTCCATTACATCTTTTAACGAAGACCTGCGCCGCAGTATGGAGCCCCGTACCACTACCGCCAAACAAAAATTAAAAGTGATCAATGAACTCAGCAGCGCCGGTGTACGCATGGGCGTTATGATGGGGCCCATGATACCGGGATTAAATGAACACGAAATGCAGCGCATTATGAAAGAAGCGGCCGATAACGGCGCCACATTTACTGCCTATACTTTTATCCGCTTAAACGGCGCTATTAAATTCCTGTTCCACGACTGGCTCTATAAAAATTTTCCCAACCACGCCGATAAAGTATGGCATTTAATAGAACAAAGCCACAATGGAAAAGTAAATGATACCCGCTGGGGCGTTCGCATGCGTGGCGAAGGCAGCATCGCTGATATGGTAGCACAGCAATATAAAAAATACGGCAAGCTATATCATATGAATGCAGAGGAATGGAGTTTGGATACAAGTAAGTTTAAAGTGCCGGGTGGGCAGGGGAGGTTGTTTTGATAATTAGATAGGATGCTTATATTTACAAAAAAATCGAGTATGCTGGTAGACCTGACCAAAGGGTTCAATCTTAGAATAGAAGGTGAAATCGGGAGATACAACACCTTACCTATTGAGCATCTAGTGAAACTTGCTGAAAATTTACAAAAGCTTCTTCAGGACATTGCAAAATATCAACTTGAAGTGGATGGCGCCATTGATACTAGTAATTTTAAGGTTGAACTTGCTGGTTTCAAGATAGGTAGTGCAATACCTGAATTTGTCTTTACGCCAAGAGTTAAAGCTGTTACAAGTGGGGATGTATTTGAACAAAGAAAATTTGTTAACATAAAATTCAATTCCTATCTAAAGGTTGCAAATAAAGGGGACTATTCAGAAATTAAAAAGATAATACCTCAAGCTTCGACAAGAAATATAATTGTTGAAGATCTATACAATTTTGCTACCACATTTGGTAACTCACCTGTAAGTGTTGTAGAACTTAAAAAAGGCAAAATAGTACATCTTTATAAAATCAATAAGTTTAAATCGGAGGTAAAAGAAAAACTCATCACAAAGATTTCGGAAACAGAATCAATTAAAGAAGAATATGAAGCTGTTGCAAAAATTAAAGTCGTAAAGAGAGGCTCTCAAATCACCAGAACAACTAAAGATATGTTTGATGCCAAGCATGCAGAACCGGGGTTTGCAACTGAAGCTATTACCTATGGCAAAAGAACATATTTACTTGCATTTCCTTTACGATGTAAGCTTGAAAAAGAAGAAAATTATTTCGTTATTCAATCTGAGATGCTGGATATTGTTGGTACCGGTATGACGATTGATGAAGCTGAAAATAATTTTTCTGAGGAATTTAATTTTATTTTTAACAGATACAATAAATTACCAGGAAATAAATTAGGGGACAGGTTAAAAAGGATTAAAACAATATTGAATTCTTTGGTACTTAAAATAGAAGAATAATGCCAGTACTTGATGCAAAGAAAACATATCAAAATCTGTTGAGTAAAGGATTTAAAGCTTCACAAGGAGACCACAAGTTTCTTGAATATCATTTTAATGGAAAAGTAATTTTCCACACAAAAATTAGTCACGGAGAAAAAGAACTTCAAGACTTTCATATTGGAATGATGAAAAGACAGTGTAAGCTTGAGAAGAATGAATTCATAAATTTAGCCAACTGCCCATTAAAAGCTAGTGAATATTTTGAGATTCTAAAAAAGATCGGCATAATCACTCAAAATGATTTGGATGATGCAAAAAATATCTCAGATTCGCTATCAGGGCAACAAACTAAGAAGAAGAAATAGTGCTTTGGTTTGACTTCTCTCAAGTAAGACAAAGAATAGCCTTAACAATATTCAAATATGTCACAATCCTCAATTGAATGGACCGAAATGACCTGGAACCCAACAACAGGCTGTGATAAGATCTCAGCAGGTTGTAAATATTGCTATGCCGAAGTAATGACAAGGCGTTTAATGGCTATGGGTATCGAGAAGTACAGCGAAGGCTTTAAGATAAGAACACATGTTGATGCTTTAAATATTCCTTACACATGGAAAAAACCCAAAATAGTTTTTGTAAACTCTATGAGCGATCTCTTTCACCCGGAAGTGCCAATAGAATTTATAAAAGCAGTATTTGAAGTGATGAATGATAATCCTCAACACATATTCCAGGTGTTAACCAAAAGAGCAGAACGATTATTTGAAGTTCATGAACAATTAAACTGGACAAATAATATCTGGATGGGTGTTTCTGTTGAAGATGAAAGAGTAACTGAAAGAATTGATTTTTTAAGAGAAACAAATGCCAAAATAAAATTTCTTTCCTGTGAACCTTTGATAGGGCCTTTAATGAATCTTAATCTTACTAATATTGATTGGGTAATTGTTGGTGGGGAAAGCGGCAGAAAAGCAAGGCCAATGCAAGAATGGTGGGTTTGGAATATTAAACAACAATGCCAGGAGCAGGAAGTATTATTCTTTTTTAAACAATGGGGCGGCACCAATAAAAAGAAAGCAGGCAGGGAATTAGCAGGCAGCACTTATAATGAAATGCCGGCAAGGCAAATGGCAGTTGCATAGGTAACTTTTTATTGGGTACCAACTTTGCCAAAGTTTTCCCAGTAGATCACTTGAAGATAATGTTACAAATTTTCTTTTATTATTTTTTCAACGGCGGCTTCATCATAGCCATTATTACTGGTATAAATGACCTTGCCCGATTTATCTAACAACAGTATTGTGGGAAAAGCGGAAATTCCATAGCGGTCAACCAGCCTTTCACCATCAAAAAGTATTTTAAAAACCGGCTTAAATTTTTTATAGCCATTAGAAAAATTTTCAATAATAGGGTACGCATTATTAGTACAAAATTACAAGATCCTGTTCTCAACTAAAATAATTATAAAATCAGCAATAACAAAGCTTTTGGGGACTGTTTTATTTTAATCTATTTTTACTGAGTAAACTAAGATAATGTACGCCACAATAAACAGGATAAATGAACTCTTTGCGGGGTTTTCAAAAGATACAATTACTGCAATTGATAAACTACCCCAAAGCGGCAGCGACAGAAATTATTTCAGGATAAAAACCAATGAAGGCAGTTATATTGCCACCTGCAATCAAAACATAAAAGAAAACAACACATTCATCAGCTTCAGCTCACACTTTAAAAACTGGGGCTGCCCTGTACCGGAAATATTTATTGTTAATGATGAGCATACCATTTATATCCAGGAAGACCTTGGCGATACCTCCTTATTAAAAATTTTGGAAGAAAAAGGATATACTGATGAAGTATATGGTTTGTTTAAAAAAAGTTTAAAAGCATTAGCGCATTTACAGATCAACGCAGACCAAGGGTTAAACTATAATGATTGTATTACCAGCAAAGCATTTGGTAAACAAGCCATCATCAGCGACCTGCTTTATTTTAAATATTATTTTTTGGACACTTTAAAAATCCCTTACGATAAAGAAAAACTGATCGATGATTTTGATGCATTGAGTACTTACCTTTCTGAGGCAGATCATAAATATTTTATGTTCCGCGATTTTCAGAGCAGGAACGTGATGGTTAAAAACGGCGAAGTATATTTTATAGATTACCAGGGAGGCATGAAAGGTGCATTACAATATGATGTGGCTTCTTTACTTTGGCAGGCAAAGGCTGAGTTGAGCGATGAATGGAAGAAAAGCCTGTTGCATTATTACATGAATTGTATTGAAGAAATTTTAAATAAACCCATTGATAAAAACCGTTTCGAAAGCCAATACAACGGGTATGTGTTGATACGCCTGTTGCAGGTATTAGGCGCATATGGTTTCCGGGGTTTGTTTGAACGCAAAGCACATTTCCTGACAAGCATACCATTGGCATTGAAGAATTTAAAATGGTTTGTTGATAATCAAAATGTGGGTATTGCAGTACCTGATTTTAAAAAAATACTGAACATATGTATCAGCAATGAAGTAATACAGCAATTTACACCGGTACAGGCAACTACAGAAACGCCATTGATGGTTACCATCAACAGTTTCTCTTATAAGCGTGGAATTCCTGCTGATATTTCTGATAACGGCGGAGGCTATGTATTTGATATGCGGGGAATTTTAAATCCCGGAAGAATTGAAGAATATAAAGCACAAAACGGCCAGGATAAAAATGTAAAAGATTTTTTGGAACAACAAACTGATATGCCCCATTTTTTAAACGGAGTTTACAGTGTTATTGACATTTCTGTAAGCGATTATATTAAAAGGGGCTTCAAAAGCCTGATGATAAATTTTGGTTGTACAGGCGGCCAACACCGTAGTGTATACGCTGCAGAAGCATTAGCAAGGCACCTGAGAAATAAGTTTAAAGTGAAAATTATTTTACAGCATACTAATAAAGAAAATTGGGTAAAATGAAAGCAATGATCTTTGCAGCAGGATTGGGTACCCGGTTCAAACCCTGGACTGATAATCATCCCAAGGCATTGGCAATGGTGAATGGCAAATCATTATTGCAAAGAAATATTGAATATTTACAGCAATATTGTATTACAGATGTTGTTGTAAATGTGCATCATTTTGCCAACCAGGTCATTGATGCTGTACAACAAAATAAAGGCTGGGGTAGTAATATAATGATCAGTGATGAAACGGGTATCGTTTTGGAAACAGGTGGCGGTTTACTTAATGCAAAAAATTTTCTTGAAAACGATGAACCATTTATTACGCTCAATGTAGATATACTTACAGATCTTAACCTGAATAAATTAATTGATTTTCACGAGCAGCAAAAGCCATTGATCTCTTTCGGGGTTACCAACAGGCAAACATCAAGATATTTTTTGTTTGATAACAACAACCGTTTATGCGGCTGGAGGAACGTAAAAACAAATGAAGAAAAGATAGTCATTAATAAACCCGGGCTTGTACAAAAAGCATATAGTTGCGTTGTGATCTTTGAACCGAATATATTTTCTTTAATAAAACAAACCGGTAAATTCTCTTTGGTTGAAACTTATCTTAACCTTGCTGCAGATCATTTAATATCAGGCTATGATCATAGTGGTGATAAACTGGTTGATGTAGGCAAACCACAAAGTGTTGCAGTTGCTGAAGAATATTTCAAGTGATCAGTTTTCTTTACTGTCAACTGGTGTTCCAAACTCTTTATTTTCCTTGGGTTTATTGAGTCCGAAATTATACCGAAGGGTTAAGCCAAATCTCCTTGTATCATTTACCCTTGATCCTTTTGCACTAACACTTCCCTGGTTCAGGCTGAAATCAACATGGTTGGTTTGTAACAGGTCATTCACAGATAGAATGATACTGACTTTCTTTTTCAGGATACTTTTATTGGCAGAAAAAAATAATCCGCCAAAAGTATTCAGCTCATAAAAATTCTGTAAAGCTTTGGTACGCATGAAGCCTTGCAGGTCAAATGTAAGCGTTTTACCAACTTTCAATTCCTGGAAGATGAAAAAAAGCCAACTGCCCCTTGAGTAATTCAAAGGTAGTTGCTGGTAAAATCCCTGGTACTCATTATAATTGTATTGTGCGCCAACGTAAAAGAAATACTTACCGCCGGGTGGTATCCCCCCGATCACACGAAAATAATATTCTTTGCTTTTACCAAGATTGTCCCAGGTGCGATAAGCTATCTTGGTAAAATTGTTTTGATAAGTAACATTACTAAAAATATCTTTTGTCAGGTTTAAACCAACGGCTAACACAGGAAAATTTTGATAAGTTACATTGAACTCATAATTGGTTGTAAACTGCGGCTTTAATTTAGGATTGCCAACATCAAATAAATACTGGTCAACATATTTTGGATAGGGATTTAATACTTCATAATAAGGTCGTTTGATGCTTCGCCTGTAAATGACATTAGCGATAAGTTGTGTACCAAATAATTTGAACAGTTTATGCTGCAAAAAAACATAAGGGAAAATATCTGTACGTTTTATAGAAACAATTGTGTCTTTTGGAATCAATTGCCTGCCCGTAATATCTGTTGTTTCAAATCGTAAACCCGGCTTAAGGGTAAATCCAAAAAATGTTCTGGACAATTGTAAATAAGCAGCCCCTATCGTTTCCTGGTATTTAAATGTATTGGTTTGATAAGGATCTGGATGCCTTCCTGTATTCCCGGTGTCCAAAAAATAATCAGCGCTGTTATTACTGCTGCTTGTACTTAATTTTAACCCAGCCTCTACCGTAAAAATTTTAGGCAGTTTTAACACAAGATCAGTTTGAAAAACAAAAATATTTTTGTTATTGCTGTTTGATCCGTCACCTAATACAGCAGGTTTTACCGGCAGGTAATTGTAATTGACATATTGTTGTTTATTTTTGTTCCGGTAATAATTATAGTCAATCTCTATTGTCCATTGACTTCCAGTAGTATCAATTTTATATTTAGAGGTTAAGGTATTAGAAATAAAAAAAGCATCATTTCTATTAGCGATATCAGAACCATTTTTTCTGAACATTGTCGAATTAGCATTGCGAAGGCTATCTATTTTATTAAAGGCAAAACTTTTACCGTTGGTATTGCTTAACCTGAGGTCGAAGCCGATATTGAATTTTTTGGTTATTTCAATATCAACTCCTCCGCCTACATAATGATTTGAAGTAGGGTAGGTGGTAAATGCTTTTTGCAGCAGCAAAGAAGAATCTGTTTTAAAGAACCTGTCAGAATTCAATTCTTCAAAATTATTTCTGTTAGTAAACTGGTAACTGAGATAACTATTGATCTTTCCGGCGCTTTTAGTAAAATTAAAACCACCAGTAAAAGTACTGTACACACCCTGGAAGTACGCGGCATTTACACTTCCATTGCTGCCCAGCTTTACCCCTTTTTTCAACACAATATTTACAATACCACCACTACTTGAAGCATCATATTTTGCAGAAGGATTGCGTAATATTTCAATTGAACTTACACTGCTTGCAGGTAAGCTTTTTAACAACGAAGCAAGATCTGAACTGCTTAATTTCATTTCACGGCCATTGATAAAAACCGTGGCTGGGGTCATACTGTTCAAATATACATTACCATCCTGGTCAATTATAGCGCCGGGCACTTTTTCAAGTACTTCAAAAGCATTGGTGCTGCTGTTTGCTAAAACAGTAGCATCCACAATAGTTTTATCATCCTCCTGTGTAAGTAAAGGTTTTTTCGACTTAACTATAACTTCGCTGAGTGAAGTAATATTCTTTTTTAATAAAATTGTAATGCTTAGCGGTTTATCGTTAACAACAATAAGTTTAAACTGACTTTCAAAACCAATAGCTGTTGCTTTTAAAAAATATCGGGTAAAAGGTTTTACTTTAAAATTATTTCCAATGAGAAGAGTCCCCACCTGTGTTGCCTGAAGGCTACTGTCAGGTAATAGATATAAACGTAGCGTTGTATTGATTAAGGCATCTGTTTTAACTGCAGCATTAACAAATACGCTTAGTTGTATTTGCTGGGCTTTTAATGAAATGCAATATCCAAAAAGGATCAATGAAATGCAGATTAATTTTATTTTCACTTATGGGTTTTGACAATACGGGTTAACGAAAAATTTTAATAAATACGGATTCATTATTTCTTATCAAACAAATCCTTCTTATCAACCACTTTAACTTTTTTCCCTTCCTTTAAGTTTTTGCTAACTTCTTCATAAGGCCCGGTGATAACCATATCGCCTTCTTTTAAGCCTTCAGTTATTTCAATATTGTTGATGTCTTGTATTTCAGTTTTCACCTTTACTTTTTTAACTTTATTGTCTTTATCCAATACAAATACAATAACCTCCAGTTCGTCCAGTAATTGTGATGTTGTTTTTGCAGTAGTTTCATCCTCATTCTTTTTTTCTGTTTTAATACTGTCGTTTATATCCCGTGTAGTTACTGCATTGATAGGGATGCTCAGTACATTATTATGCGTTTTTGTTTGTATATCGGCATTAGCACTCATACCCGGCCGAAAAGGAAATGAGCCTTTGCCCAACAGATCCTTATAACTTTCGGGCAACAAACGTATATACACTTTGTATTGTGTAACATCATTGGAAGTGTTGGTCAAAGCATTTTGTGATGAAGCACCATTATTACTACTGGCTATTTGTGTTACAATTCCTTTAAATTTTTTATTACTGTATGCATCTACTTCAACAATAGCGCTATCTCCTAATTTTACTTTAGGCACATCATTTTCACCAACGTCAACCCGGATCTCAATTTTTGCCATGTCTGCAATGCGTAAAATTTCAGTACCACTCATCAGGTTACTACCAACTACACGTTCGCCTTTTTTTACATTCAGCAAACTTACTACACCATCCATCGGAGAAATAACCACTGTACGACTCAGGTCTTTATTAGCTTTTTGAAGATTTGACTGTGCACTTTTTACTGATGCTTTTACACCACGGATACCTTCAAGTGCTGCATTGTAATTGGCCTTGCTGCTTTTTAAATTGGCTTCAGCTATATTAAATTCATTGCGGCTGATCACTTTATCATCAAATAATTGCTTTTGCATGTCGTAGGTACGTTGTGCCTGTTCCATTTGTGCATTCAGTGCCAATAGCGCAGCCTGTGAGTTAGCTACATTGGCCTGGCTTTGCTCAACGCCACTATTGGCTTGGTTGCGTTGTATATTATAAATGTCTGCGTATATGCGTGCAAGTACTTGCCCTTTTTTAACCGAGTCGCCTTCCTGAACAGTGAGTTCAGTTATTTCGCCACTTATATCAGGACTTACTTTTACCTCCACTTCCGGGTAAATCTTTCCACTGGCATTTACCACTTCAATAATAGTACGTTTTTGTACTTTTTCTGCCGTTACTTTAATTCCTTCGGCTTTTCCAAAAGCGCCGGTTTTAGAAAGCACAACCAGCAAAACTATCAGCATCCCTATTGAAATTAATATCCATTTTAATGATTTGCTCATATAAAAATCAGTTTGTGGTTAGTAGTTTATGGTTTGTTGTTACCGGCATTTGCTCATTACTTAACATCGTTGTGTCACTCACTTGTACTGTATACCTTTGTTCATCTGGCCTCACCCCAACCCCTCTCCGAGGGAGAGATAGAGAGGGGCCGGGTTTTATAATTTTAAACCCTGTCCTCTATAAAATTCCAATACTTTCATTTTAAAAACATAATCAAACTGGTTAAAAGTGTTTTCCAGTTTTGCTTTGAATAAATTATTCTGGTTAGTAATTAATTCAAATGTTGAAAGCATACCCACATCATAACGTTTTTTTGCATAAGAATAAGTACGTTCAGCTGCTTCCACACTTTTTTTACCGGCATTAAATTTTTCCATCGCTACCAATGATGAATTATAAGCCTGGTAAATATCCTGTTTTAATTTTTGGTCATCTGCTTCTTTTTGAAGCTCCTGGGTTCTTATATTTATTTTACTTCTTTGCCAGGCAGTACGTAAACTATAACCATTAAAAATAGGGACACTGATACTTAATCCAACCGATTGCCTAAAATTTTTATTCAGTTGCGAAAAAAAAGCATCTGATTTTAAAGTGCCTGATCTTACAGGTGAATATACGGGTCCTACTACATCATAAAATACTCCACCACCTGCATTTGCCAGATACCCTGTAGAAGCATTACCGGCATACACCTGTTGATACTTAGGAACATTAAAATAATTAGCATAACCCGAAGACAAATTTCCAAAAACAGAAATAGTCGGGTACATACCTGCCCTGGTTGCAGCGGACGATTTTTTTGCAGCTTTAATTTTAAAATCATTTACCCGTTGCTGTGGCATATTGGTCATAGCTAAAGCATAAACTGATTCGGGCTGAAGGTCGGCGATCTTTTCAACTGGTATTTTTTCAACAGGCGGAGTTTCTATTTCAAATGGCGCATCGGCATCAATGGCCATATAAGATTTTAATGATAGTATAGATTGTTCAACATTTCCATGGGCCGAGATAAATGTAGAGCTGTCCCTGGCCACCTGTGCTTCCAGTTCTGCTGCATTCAGTTCGGGCAGGGCGCCGGCATTAACTAATTTTCGGGTATTGATCAGCTGTGCCTGTGATTGCTGCAGTTGTACCCCTGCAATCTTTTCCTGTTCTTTGGCCAGCAATATTTGCAGGTAGGCATTAGCCACGGTTAGGGCTATATCATTTTTCAATTTATCAGTATTGGCTTTGGCCGCCAGTATTTCCCATTCATTGGCAGCAATAGTATTGCGCTTGCTGAACCAGTTAAAAATTTCGGCGCTGCTTTGTAATTGCATAT
This sequence comes from Chitinophagaceae bacterium, assembly GCA_043788195.1. Classification (GTDB taxonomy): domain Bacteria; phylum Bacteroidota; class Bacteroidia; order Chitinophagales; family Chitinophagaceae; genus Ferruginibacter. The sequence continues at coordinate 176 of JAYVUE010000215.1, read as the reverse complement.
TAGCCGATAAATAACTTTGGGTTACCAGGGTAAAAGTAGTGGGGTCCTGGTTGCGGCCATTATTGAACGATGGCCCCGTACTAAAACTAAAGGCGGGCCATTGTCCCATCTTGCTTTGCTTGTATTGCAGCTCGGAGATCTTTGTTTGAAGGTCGGTTTGTTTAATGGAAATATTA
>JAYVUE010000214.1:0-4598 GCA_043788195.1 Chitinophagaceae bacterium | reverse complement strand
GATATCCGGTATGGACTTGCTACTAAAGTTGATTTCGCTTCGCAACCTTTCAAAGTTGAAATTGATGAAGAAAAATGGATTGAAGCCGATGCTGTAATTATTTCTACCGGCGCTTCAGCTAAATGGCTCGGATTGCCGAGTGAGCAGCGATTAAATGGGTATGGTGTAAGTGCATGCGCGGTATGCGATGGTTTTTTCTTTAAAGGAAAGGAGGTCGCAATTATCGGGGCCGGTGACACGGCTGCTGAGGAGGCACTGTATCTGTCAAAAATATGCTCGGTAGTACACATGATCGTAAGAAAAGGAGAAATGAGAGCCAGCAAAGTTATGCAGGAAAAGGTGGTTAACACCGCTAATATAAAAATGTACTGGCACAGTGAAACAGATGAAATATTGGGTGATAAAAAAGTGGAGGCGGTGCGCATAAAAAATAACCAGACAGGAAATAAGCAGGAAATTCCGGTAAGTGCTTTTTTCGTGGCTATTGGGCACCATCCGAATAGTGATATTTTTAAAGGTTGGTTAGATATGGATGAAGCAGGATATCTTATCACAGTTCCGGGCACCTCCAAAACTAATATTGAGGGAGTATTTGCTTCGGGGGATGTTCAGGATAAAATTTACCGGCAGGCTGTAACAGCTGCAGGCAGCGGATGTATGGCAGCATTGGATGCAGAAAGGTACCTGGGAGCGAAAGGGGTACATTAATTAATAATGGTTAATTTTTTGCTGAATAATATGGCTTTTCATATTTGTAGGGTAAAATTTATCGAAGTCATTTATCGAGTCTCTGCTACTTTGAATTAAATTATTTTGATCGACATTAAAATCAAACAATATGGCTTCAAATAAATTATCATTAAACACGTTTACAATTATTATTTAATGCTTACCATACACCTGCAAAAACTGTTATTTCATTCCTTTCATGGCTTATATGAAGAAGAAAAAATATTAGGAAATACTTTTGAAGTAAATGCAGCTATTGAGGTAGATACAAAGGAACAAATAACAACCATTCACCAAACTGTTAATTATTTAACGGTGTATAAGGTAATCAAACAAAGAATGCAGTTACCGACACCTTTACTGGAAACTGTGGCACAGGAATTGACTGTGGCAATTCATAAAATTGACAATAGAATTAAATCCGTATGCATAACAATCAATAAATTAACTCCTCCAATTCAAGGTTTTCAGGGTATGGTTGGTGTGAGTTATAAAAATGTATTTTAATATGAAGTGCCTTCTTTTGAGTTTTTTTTCTTTACTTTTTATTTTACCATTGCCTGCACAGGATATTCATGCATTACTTAAAGAAGCAGATCGATTAGAGCATTTACCGGATGAAAAAGCTTCCTTCATGAAATATAAAGAGGTACTTAAAATTCAGCCTGTAAATATCTATGCACTTAATAATGCAGTGAGCTATTCAGCAGAATAGGCAAGCGCCAAACCAACCCAAAATTAATTGAAGATTATTATTCAGCTGCAAAAGCCTATGCCGGTATCGCTTTAAAAATGAGTCCCAATAATTCAGAGGCAAATTGTGTAATGGCAATAGCCCTGGGCAGAGCTTCGCTCAACAGAAGTGGTAAGGAAAAAATAAATTCCGCCAAAGAAATCAAAACATATGTAGATGCAGCTTTAAAAAATGATCCCCAAAATTATAAAGCATGGCATGTACTTGGCAGATGGCATTTCGAAATAAGCAACCTGAATGGGTTTGAAAGAACTGCTGTTAAAATATTTTATGGAGGTTTACCTGATGCTTCAATAGAAGCCTCCATCAGCGCTTTTGAAAAGGCCCAGGTGATTACAGGAGGCTTTATATTGAATTATTTTGAAATGGCCAGGGCCTACAAAGAAGATGATCAGACAGAAAAAGCCATTACCATTTTAAAAAAAATGCTTTCTATACCCAATCAAACAGAGGATGATCCTATCATAAAAGAAGATGGCCGGAAATTAATAAATGAATGGAGATAAGGTTTAAGAATATTTTTAATTAGTTTCATTTATACAAAATATACGAGTTACTTAATAATAGTTTTATGAAGCATTTTTTTACAGGTTGTTTTTTTTGTTTTTTGACATTTATTGCAGCGGCACAAAAGGAAGAATCTATCATGTCTGCCTACGATCCGCATATTTTATTCTCCCCGTTATTTTACTCTTCCGGTGAAACCAATACAAGAGCTGCAAACGGAGAAGCAAATGTAGGATATTGGCAAAACAGGGCGGATTATCAAATTGCTGTTTCACTTAATGAGATCACGCACGAAATTTCAGGTTCTGTTATTATTACCTATAAAAACAATAGTCCGCATTCCTTACCATTTTTATGGTTACAGCTAGACCAGAATCTATTTAACAAAGACAGTCGCGGGCAGGCCAGAATGCCTGTAGAAAGCCGAAGCCGTTATGGAGATTCAAAAAGTAATTTTAATGGGGGATATAAAATTAGTGCTGTAAAATTAAATGATGCATTAACTGCCAATTATACCATTACAGATACAAGGATGCTGATTCGGTTGCCTAAACCAATGACAGCATCAGGGGATGTTATGAAAATTAAGTTGGACTACTCCTTTTTATTGCCTGAATACGGAGCGGACAGATGTGGTATTTTACCTACTAAAAACGGAGATATTTTTGCAGTTGCGCAATGGTATCCACGTATGTGTGTGTTTGATGATGTAGATGGCTGGAACACATTACCCTATTTAGGTCCCAGTGAATTTTACCTGGAATATGGAGATTTTGATTTTACGATATCCGCCCCCGCAACACATATCGTTGTTGCAAGTGGGGAATTATTAAACCCTACAGACGTATTAACTCCCTTGCAGGTTACCCGCCTCGAGGAAGCAAAAAAAAGTGATAAGACAGTTATGATTCGTGCGGAGAAGGAAATTTTGGATCCGGCATCAAGGCCCAAAGCAGCCATGCTTACCTGGCACTTCAAAATGACAAATGCGAGGGACGTTTCCTGGGCATCTTCTAAATCATTTATTTGGGATGCTGCCAAAATAAATTTACCCGCTGGCAAAACATCTCTTGCAATGAGTGTTTATCCTGCAGAAAGTAAAGGTGAAAAAGGGTGGGGCAGGTCAACTGAATATATTAAAGGAAGTATTGAAAACTATAGCAAAAGATGGTTCGCTTACCCCTACCCGGTAGCTGTTAATGTTGCCAGTAATATCAGTGGTATGGAATACCCCGGTATTGTATTCTGCGGACATAAAGCTCAATCTGATGGATTGTTTGGTGTAACCGATCACGAATTTGGCCATACCTGGTTTCCTATGATTGTGGGAAGTAACGAACGTAAATATGGATGGATGGATGAAGGTTTTAATTCTTTTATCAATACCCTTGCCCATGATGATTTTAATATGGGGGAATACAAATCCAATCCAACTTCAATGGAGTTTATGGGGGAATATATGTTTGGTAATAATAGTGAAGCGATTATGAATACGCCGGATGCCCTCCAGGAAGCTAATATTGGGAATGCATTGTATTTTAAACCTAGTTATGGCTTGCAGTTGCTGCGCAATGAAATTTTAGGACCTGTTCGTTTCGATTATGCTTTCCGGACTTATATAGAACGCTGGGCATATAAGCACCCAACTCCATGGGATTTTTTTAGAACCATAGAAAACGTTTCTGGGGAAAGTTTAGGCTGGTTTTGGAAAGGCTGGTTTTTAGAAAATTTTAAACTGGATCAGGCAATTGTTTCTGTTACCTACACGGATAATGATGCAGCAAATGGCGCATTGGTAACCATTGCAAATTTAGACCAGATGGCCATGCCTGTCACCATCGCATATGAAACCGTAAATGGGGTGAAAGGTACCATCAGGCTTCCCGTGGAAACCTGGAATAACGTAATATCCAAAAAAATAAAATTACCCACTAAAGAAAAATTAAAAAAGGTAACCATTGATCCTGGTAAAGTTTTTCCAGATCTGAACTTTAGCAATAATGAGTGGAAGGCGCAATAGTGGGTAAAGTTGAAAAAGAGGGGGATTTAGTAACAAATCATTCTTTATCGGTATCGGTTACTAAATCATAGAATATGGTAGATTTAATTGAAGGCCATTCATCATTGATGATACTGTAATAAACACTATCTCTTACCCTTCCTTCCGATGTAACCTGGTGTTTACGGAATATACCTTCTTGTTTTGCCCCAAGTTTTAATATAGCCTTTCTCGATTGATGATTAATTGCATCTGTTTTTATCTCCACCCTGTTAAAAAGCAGCGTTTCAAAAGCAAATTTCAATAATAAAAACTTACATGCCCTGTTAAGCCCGGTTCCATGAAAATCAGGATGGAGCCAGGTCCAGCCAATTTCCAGCCTTTTATTTGCAAAAGAAATATTGCCAAACCGGGTAGATCCCGCTACCCGGTTATTTTGCTTGTCAAATATTAAAAACGGGTAGGAGTGCTGTAGCTTTTTTTCCTCCATTGCGGCAAGTATATACGATTTTAAGTCTGCAGGATCCTTTAAATTACTCATTCCTACACTCCATATTTCAGGATGGTAGGCAATTGCATCCAGTGATTCAATATCTGCTTCCTTTAAAG
>JAYVUE010000213.1:0-12451 GCA_043788195.1 Chitinophagaceae bacterium | reverse complement strand
TTTAACCATTGTATTAAAAAAAAAGAGTACATTTATTTTGATGAAAAAATAAAACAATATGAGTATAAAAAGCCTGGCATTTTTATTTATCCTTACTGGTTTTAGTGCTGGGGTAAAAGCGCAGTTATTTTATCAATTTAAATATAAATCAGATCGGTTAAGTGATACAACGGTTTACGAGGCATTTTTTGTACGCAATAATGACGGAAGCGGTTTTATACGAATCAATTTTAATTCGCAAGGCCTTCCTAACACTGTATTGGCAGAACTGAGTTTAAGGGAGCAATACATTGAAAAAAAAGCGGGTGAAACAGGACAGGATCAATTTTATTACGATACAATAGGTGTTCCTGTTTTTAAAAAGGGAAGCACAAATCAACAGTTTCCGATCCCTTTTTTTAGATTAGCATTTGATCCGCTGACGAAACTTCTTGTACCTTATGGCGTTTTTTTTAAAGATAATTCAGGACAATTTAATGCTGGCAATTTACTAGTTTCTACTTTCCTAAAATACAATGAACTTACTAAAACAATATTGTCAGGCTACTTTGATAAGTCGGATGATTTTTATAAAAATCTTTTTGGTATTTCCACCCGTGGTAGTGGCGAACCACTGTTAAAAAACGCAAAAATAATATTGCGCATTGTAGCCAATACTACTGATACAGAGATTGGCTTATCATGTAAATTAGATATGGAGAAATTGTTGGATGCATTTGAAATGATCAATGATTTTTTGGTGTTTCCACCAATGGATATTGATACCATTTCCGGAAAAAGATTCAACCTTGCAAATGTTAAAAAAATGATTACCAACATAAAACCGGGGCCAAATGATATTGTAATTTTTTATTACTCCGGGCACGGATTCCATAAAGATAAAGATGATAAGCATGATTTTCCAAATATTGAACTACGTCCGTATGGTGATAAAACCAGCCTCTTTAAAAGTTCATTAAATATTGAGGATATCTTTGAATCTATCCGACTTAAAAATGGCAGGTTTAACCTTGTAATCAGTGATTGTTGTAATACGGTTCCAGAAGCCAGGTCTCCGGTTAATAATAAAGAAAATACAAGTAATAGGGGAGATGTTGATGGAAGCGATGAAAATTACAAGTTATTGTTTTGTAATCCTACGCCAAAATCTTTATTGATCACGGCTGCCAAATTAGGGCAAAAGGCAGTGAGTAATGGAAATTATGGCGGCTTTTTCACCGATTGTTTTAAAAATGCTTTGGAAACAAGTTTATCGAAGCTTGGCAAAAACGTAAGTTGGGAAAAAATTGTTGAAGAAGCAAAAATACAAACAGCCAAATTATCTTACAGAGTGACCGATTCAACGACAATGAAAAGATGTATACAAAATGCAAGAGAAGTGTTCAAATCCGGTAAGGATAATTAAAATAAGAAACTAATTTTTGGTTAATGAAACTACACGCAAGGTAAGTTTATCAATTATATTTATTTTCGGTAATAAACTGGTCTTTAATTCTTTCCGTTTACCTGTATTGCAATACTTATTCCAACCAGGATCAAATTGTAGTACCTATGAATAATAAATACCCTTATTCATTGCTTTTGCCACAGTGTGCCAATAAACCTATAAACGACGTGAAATGGTAAAAAGATAATAGTTTCAATAAAATAGGTTAGCTTTGCACTGTGATTCTGGTTTTAGCATCCTGATATAGATAGTTTTATTTTTCTTCTCACAATATTTACTCTCCTTAATAGTCCTGCTTTCATCTACCATCACAGGTATTTTATTTTTTTATTTATATAATTTTATTTATGAACATTTATGTTTCAAATCTAAGTTTCAACACCAATGATGTTGAGCTTAATTCACTTTTTTCAACTTTCGGCAGCGTAAATTCTGCAAAAGTTATTACTGACAGGGAAACCGGCAGATCCCGTGGTTTTGGTTTTGTAGAAATGGATTCTGACCAGGAAGGTAATGATGCTATCCAGGGCCTTAATAATAAAGAGGTTGAAGGAAGGGCAATGTCAGTTTCTATTGCTAAAGAAAAAGTAAGGGATAATTCCGGCGGATACGGCAGGAATGACAGAAGTAATTCTGGTAACAAAAGATGGTAATTATTTACTGATAAATAAAGAGCCCTGCAAAGGGCTCTTTATTTTGTTATTACAGTAATATCTTCATTCCATAAGCTGCAAATATTTCAACTACTAATTGCATGTCGGGTTCACCGGCAGGAAGTGCTCCCAGCTTTTCAAAGAACTCTTCAAAATTACCGCCGGGCACAACTGTCCAGATCGTTCTTCCTGCTTTGCTTCCGGTATTTTGAAATGCATGAGGAATATTACGCGGAAAAAAAATCTCATCGCCGGCATTTGCTTTAAATTGTTTGTCGCCAAGCATTATTCCAAACTCTCCTTCAGCTACATAAATGAGTTCATCTTCCCTGTCATGTACATGTGGCGGAATGCCCAGACCCGGTGGGGTTACTACTTCAAAAACATAATAGTTTCCACCCGTTTCCTGTTTAGATAATTTCACGGTTACTGAATGACCAAGTACATTTATATGTTTACCCTGGCCTGCTACTGCTACTGTTTGCATGTTATAAATTTTTAGGTTTAATAAATAAATTAACTATGCAAATCTACTATGCGTGAAAAACCATACCATTCACCTATGTTAATAAATTGGTTGAAGGGAAATTCATTTGCGGGAGGACAAATTTTTGCGGATACGGCTTAATGATTGTGGCTTGATACCAAGATAAGAAGCGATATAATGTTGCGGAATTCGTTGTACAATTTCCGGTTCATTTTTTAAAAGCTTAATATATTTTTGTTCGGCTGATTCTGTTTGGGTATCAATTAACTTTTGTTGTGTTGCCTCGTATGATTTCCGGACTTTTATGCGGGACCATTTTTCAAAAGCAGGGATATTATCCAAAGCTTTTTCCCAGTTGGTTTTATCGGCACGGAATATTTCGCAATCTTCCAAAACCTGGATACTGAATCTGGATGTGGCGTTTGAGTAAAAACTTGTTTTGTCACCAACCCACCAATTCAAAAAGGCAAAATACATGGTAAACTCATCGCCTTTTTCATTGGCATGAAAGGCACGAAGACAACCGGAATTTACAAATCCAAGGTAGCGGCATTGCTGACCCTGAACAGTGAAATATTCTTTCTTCTTTAGAATGACAGGGGTTAAAAAAGAAGTTAAATATTCAAAATCCTCATTGCTGAAAATATCTGTTTCAGCAAAATGTGCCCTAAGCTTATCAAATTTATTTTGATCCTGCATTGTCCCTATTTATATTCAGGTAACCGAACATAATTTAAACAAAGGTAAAAAAAATAAAATACTACTCGCTGGTAAAAGACCCGGCGATCTTTGCAATAAAAGGTTCAATTATTTTAACTTGTGTTTTTGGGTATTCAATTCTGAGGCCACTGATAAACCTATTCCCCTTAATAGTTTTGTAATAAAATAAATGACCATTGTTTTTAAATGATCCGCTAACCACATACCATTTTGCTTTTTGTATTTGATAACTGATGCTGAGGTTTGATGCTTTTACAACAGTAGCATATAATCCTTCAATACTTCCATCCATATATTTTGAGCCCAGGGTTGAATGAACCTGCATTACCTCAATATTATTTATTTTTATGCTGTAATCACAATAATCGATATTGGATTCCTTTCCATTGGTTTTAATGTAAATCCGGCTGGCAGGCTGATCCCAAATGAGCATGGCTTATATTTTTTATAAACAGGCGGCTGCTAAAAAAAAGTAACATATGGCAACGGGGTCAAAAAATTAAGTACCACAGGGAATAAAATGATAAAAATATAGCGCAACATGTTTTAATGTTAATTTCAATAGCCAATATAGTTATTATATTATTTTAATTACCCGTTCTATGGTATCACCATAAATTTCTGTGAGGTACACCTGTACAGGCTCATTGCTTTTTTTTGATTGTTTCAATAAACTTAGTGCTATTACACAATTTTTATTTTTACGCATCATTTTATAAAAGCGGGCCGACTGGTAAAAAGTGACAATATAATATGCTCTGTTCCCTGCGGGCTCAACAATATTGGATACTGTAAATAATTGGGGTTTAATAGTGTCGGAATTTTCAATATAATTTGACGCCATTGCCATACCTACAGAAGATAGAAGTATAAATATAACTAATAAACCGGGTTTGATATTATTACAAACCCGGTTCACTGAATACAGATCATTTGTTTGCCTGAGCATATTTTAGTGGCAGGTTATTAGATTTTTATAAGCGATCAATGTTTGCTCTGTCGATACATAATTAGGATCGGTACCATAACCCCCGTTCATTGGCCAATAAGCAGTACCTGGCTGAATACTATATGATGTTACTTTTGCATTGTGACTGCAGTACTTTTTATTTTCCTGTGCCTGTAACCATGTAGAAAGTGTAACCGGTTGATTGAACATGCCAGGGTCGATAACATAACAAATTTGATAATGCATACTTCCAATATTAATATTTAACCTGAGTAATGGTACTACATGATACCACCACTCTACACAACAACCTCCCCATTTATCTGCTTTTACTGAAAGTGTGTTGGGATAGGGTTGTGAATAACTAAATACTTTTTCAACACAATAACCATATTTTTTCATGATCATCTGGCGCATTTTATGTGCCCTTGCATAACAACCGTCTCTTACATATTGAAAAGGAATACAGTTAGTGATGGTGTAGGGTGGGGGATTATTACATCCCTGGCTGGCGCAATAGTTAAACATGGCAACTAAAGTAGCATAGTCCGGAACAACATTGGTACATAATTTAAAAATCGGGAACCTGATCTGCAGATCAGCCCTGTTAAATTTACCGGTATCAATTTTAGAAACATCAATTAATACAGGCGATGCACTTTTAATTTTCATTTTTGGACTGTTCATTCCCTCGCCGCTATTGTAAGCCCTTACCTCATCGTCAGTGGCCTTAATAAAATTACTAATGGCATTTGTTGCAGGGTTGGACACTAATTTTACCGGCGTATTATTTTTCAGCGCCTGTTTAAGAACATCAGCATTAGCACTGTAAATTTTATCATTTTTGTCAACTGTGTAACCAGCTTCACGCTCATAAAAGCGAAGCTCAATGTTTTTACCATCTTTGGTTTCACCGAAAGAGGAAATAGTTAATAAACTGCTGTCATTGGTAACAGTTATTTTAGTTGTAACGGGATCAGCGGGCTTTTTGATTTCATTTGGCTCATCAACAGTAGTATCATTGCTTCTGCTATTATTACAGGATGTAAAAAATAAACCTGTGGATAATAAAAATATTCCAGTTGTAACTACGAGTATTTTATTAAAAAAAATTATTGAAAATCTTTTCATGATCAGTTGATTGAAATTTTAGTGGAAAGATTGTTTACACATATAAAAGTACACTATACCTCATAGGTTTGCAATACCCTGTTAGTGGCATATGGTAATAGAAAGATATAAGGGGCAAGGAAATGGAAGTACTAAAGATCAATGAGATGTAAATTTCAATGTTGGGAAAAGCATTTTTAATTTTTCCATAACTTTTTTATATTATTTATTTTCACCTTTTCTTTAAAAGCTTCACCGTTTGCAGGTAATTTTTGTATCTCCCTGACTACTTCCATCCCCCTTAAAACTTTTCCGAAAGCTGCAAATCCCTGGTTATCTGAAATGCCACCGCCATAATCAAATTGCGTTTGGTCTCCTACACAAATAAAAAATTCTGTATTGGCAGTGCCAGGCGTAGTTCTTGCTAGAGAAATGGTACCGTTGGTATGAGAGAGCCTTGTCTGTTTTGTTGATTCATGAATTATACCCGGAATGGTATTATATAACTTTTCAATTGTTTGTGAAATGCCTCCCTGAATGATACCATAACCATGTCCACCCATATCTTCTGTAAACAACACCCTGTAAAATGAACTTTCTTTAAAATAACCCGCATCAATATAAGACAGGAAAGCTGCTACTGTTTTTGGCGCTTTATCGGGGTATAATTCTACTTCAATATCACCATACGATGTTTCAATGATGATATGCGGATCTTTATAATGCGGTTGATTGCAACTGAAAAGAAAGATGGAGATAATGAAAATGGGAAGTGATCTTATCATTTGTTGAAATTAGTAAATAATTTTTGATGCAAAAGATCCAGGAGATTGCATTTAAATCAGGTTAATTATTTAATCATATAAATCATGGTTCAGACAAACTCCGCTTCAATAAAAGTTACCCGATGGTATGCCGTACAAGTGAGTGACACAACGATGATGAGTAATGAACAAAAAGTTCGTTCCGTAATTCGTCTTCGACAGGCTTAGGTTGACAATTGGCGTTTATGCTTCGTAGCAGGGGATTGCTTCGGTGGTGCAGCCTTACAATGCCAGGCAGCCTTCCTTGCAATGACGTTTGAGAAGGGAGTTCAAAATCCACTATTTTAAGCTACTTTTGCCTCCCGATAAATAATGGGATCGAACGTACATGAAGAACATTAGGAATTTTTGCATTATTGCGCATATAGACCACGGGAAAAGCACACTGGCAGACCGTTTACTGGAATTTACCCATACCATTGGCGAACGTGATATGCAGGCCCAGGTACTTGATGATATGGACCTTGAAAGGGAAAAAGGGATCACCATTAAAAGCCATGCTATTCAGATCAATTATAATTGGAAGGGAGAGGATTATGTACTGAACCTGATAGATACTCCCGGTCATGTTGACTTTAGTTACGAAGTAAGCCGTGCATTAGCCGCTTGCGAAGGCGCCTTATTGCTGGTAGATGCCAGCCAGGGTATACAGGCACAAACTATCAGTAATTTGTATTTAGCCATCGATAATAACCTCGAGATCATTCCGGTTATTAATAAGATAGACATGGATGGCGCCATGATAGAAGAAGTAACTGACCAGATCATTGAACTGGTAGGTTGCAAAAAAGAAGATATCTTATTAGCCAGTGGCAAAAGCGGTATCGGAATTGAGGAGATACTAACGGCCATCATTGACCGCATTCCTGCACCAACAGGTAATATTACCGCACCACTGCAGGCATTGATATTTGACAGTGTATATAATAGTTTCAGGGGTATCATTGTTTATTACCGGGTGTTTAACGGAACATTAAAGAAAAACGATAAAATTAAATTCAGCAATACAGGTCTTGAATACGGCGCCGATGAAGTAGGTATATTAAAATTTGGCATGGAAGCCAAAGATGAAGTAAGGGCAGGTGATGTGGGTTATATCATTACCGGAATTAAAAATGCCAAAGAAGTAAAAGTAGGTGATACCATAACTACTACGGCTAACCCCTGTAAAGAATCTATTAAAGGATTTGAAGACGTAAAGCCAATGGTTTTTGCCGGTATATTTCCGGTAGAAACAGATGCTTTTGAAGAGTTGCGTGATTGTATGGATAAACTGCAATTGAATGATGCCTCATTGACTTTTGAACTGGAAACATCACAGGCATTGGGCTTTGGTTTCCGTTGCGGATTTTTAGGTATGCTGCATATGGAGATTATACAGGAAAGATTGGAACGCGAATTTAACCAGACGGTAATTACAACGGTTCCCAACGTGAGTTTTATTGCAACTACCAGTAAGGGTGAGGTGATAACGGTAAATAATCCTACTGAAATGCCGGATCCTACAAGGATCGATCATATTGATGAACCCTTCATTAAAGCGCAGATCATTACCAAGCCGGAATATATTGGCAATATCATGACCCTTTGCATTACCAAACGGGGAACCATTACTCATCAGAGCTATTTAACACCAACAAGGGTTGAACTTAGTTTTGATATGCCACTTACCGAAATTGTTTTTGATTTTTATGACAAACTCAAGAGCATGACAAGAGGTTATGCTTCTTTTGATTATCATCCTATTGAATACAGGGAGAGTGATATTGTAAAGATGGATATTTTATTGAATGGCGAAAAGGTAGATGCATTAAGTGCGTTGATACACCGTTTGCGTGCGCATGAATTTGGACGTAAGCTTTGCGAAAAATTAAAAGAATTATTACCCAGGCAACAGTTTCAGATAGCCATACAGGCAGCTATTGGTGCTAAAGTAGTGGCCAGGGAAACCATTAGTGCGATGCGCAAAGATGTAACAGCAAAATGTTATGGCGGGGATATCAGCCGTAAACGTAAACTGCTTGAAAAACAAAAAGAAGGTAAAAAGAGGATGAAGCAGATCGGCAATGTGGAAGTGCCGCAGGAAGCTTTTTTGGCGGTACTTAAATTGAATGATTAACCCCCTCTTGAACTTCGTTCGTTCCCTTATCAGGGAACCCTGAAGGGGGCGCAAAAGTAGAAGATTGTAGCTGAGATAGCCGATTTTAAATTGAAGACTGATAATTTAAGTTTACAAAATCATTTTAATAAATGCAATCTAGCTCCCTCTTTTTTGGAGAGGGCGGAGGGTGAGGTCAAAACATTCAACATTTAACCTTTAATATTCAGCATTGCGCAAGCAACACTACATCATCCTTTCCCTGATCATTGTACTGTATCTTATCAACGGTATCTTTTCCATCAATGCCTTATCAGTAACTTCCGATGAAGGCTCACATCTCAACTTCGGTATTAAAATTTTGCATGGTGATCCTGCACGTTCCAATCCTGCTGCAGATAATAGTAAGATGCCCATCTCAGTCATCAATACAATACCAAGGCTTGCAGAACAACTGATACATCCTGATTTAACGAAAGCGGATAATGGTACCAGTGATATTATACATGGCCGTTATATTACATTGCTGTTTTCTGTGCTGATCATTTTATTGGTGTTTACCTGGAGCAGTAAATTGTATGGAACCAGTGCCGGATTGTTTTCAGCATTTTTGTTTTCCTTATGTCCCAATAATTTAGCTAATGCTGTGTTAGTAACAACGGATACCTATGCTGTTTTCTTTTTGCTGGCTACAATGTATTTTTTATGGCGATACTGTGTCAATCCATCTGGGAAAAATTTATTTTTTTTCGTAATATTCCTGGCTTTGTCACAATTAGCCAAACAATCCTTATTTCATTTATATGTGCTGGCACCTTTTTGCTGGCTGGTATACGTTATTGTTACGAAGGAAAAGATCCGCTACTTACAGCTTTTTAAAAATGGTTTGATCATTGTTAGTATCAGCTGGATAATTATCAATGCCGGTTTTGTTTTTTGGAAGTTGAATATTCCAATAGGCGATTATCATTTTATGAGTGTCTTATTTCAAAAGGTACAAACCATGTTCCCATCCTGGTTACCAGTGCCCGTATCTGAATCTTTTATTACCGGGTTAGACCAGGCAAAATATTATGACCAGGTAGGCGGGGGCCTGGCAAACAGTTCTTTTGGCAATGTAACTATACTGGGGCATTCCAGTACCGGGGGTAGTTTCTGGTACTATTATATTGTAAGTATATTCTTTAAAACACCAATTTCTTATATTATACTGGCAGGCTGGGCAAAATATATTTTGTTTACGAAAAGCAGTTTCAGGGCAGCCATAAAAAATGAATTCTTTTTGTTTGCCCCCATCATTTATTTTTTGGTGCTAATGAGTTTCTTTTACAAAACGCAATGTGGCATCAGGCATATTATTTTTATTTATCCCTTGGTTTTTATTTTTTGCGGAATCATTATAAAATATCTTCAGGGGAAAACAGATATGCCTTTATTGATAATATTAAGCTTGTTTTTAATTGTGAGTGTTGGTAAATATTTCAATAATTATTTTCCTTATACCAATGAATTCATTGATAATAAAAAAAATGCCTGGAAATATGTAGGCGCAGGTAATCTGAATTTTGGGCAGGCAGGCTATTTGTTAAACGATTACCTGAAAAAACATCCTGACGTAAAATTGGCACCACTGGAATCTCAGAAAGGAAAATTTGTTTTGCCTGTTGGACGATATCTTGATACCTGGAATACAGGGGAGTATGCGTGGTTGCGAAAATTGAAACCCATTGAAGATGTGGAGTATAGTTACTTGTTGTTTGATACCGGAGACTAGTGTTTTAAAGTGGTTGCCCCCAAACTATATACCGTATCGCATTTTTTAAAATTAAAGATCAGTGATGAAAAACCAATGAGTATAACAGAACGAATAATTGCGTAATTTTAATTCAAAATAAAAGATATGACAGGCTTTTCCCTAAACCCCGATATGAAGATTGAAGTTACTGCCAGCTTTATTAAAAAAGGCAGTGATACACCATTAACTGGAAGTGATTATGAATTCAGATTATTTGAAAAAGACCTGATGGAAGATGATTATTTGGGTGTAAGCCCATTGGATGAGAAGGGCATGGCTAACGTATCATTTGCGCATAACGATTTTAAAGATTTTCTTAACCCCGAATCCAATCCAGATCTTTATTTTGCTTTATACAAAGGCGAGGCACTTATTTTTCAAAGTGATGTAATGAGAGATATTGATATCCCTACTGTTGAACAATTTAAAATGGGAGAGGGAGAAGTAGTGGACCTTGGAACTTTTTTGGTAGAAGGATAAAGAAAAGCCGGACTCAGATTGAATATATAATTTTTATCCATTCCCTTTTTTCTTTGGCTTGGGTGGAACCGATTTAGGCTTAACTGTTTTTTTTGGCTTATCCTCAGTATTATTCTGATCTATCTCATTAATTTTGTTATCGATAAGATTACCGCCATTATCATTTAACGGCTTGGGTACAGGTACCTGACCTTCAGGAGTTACATAATTATACAGTTTTTCTACATGTACCCAAAAACCATTTACCCATTTAAATCCTTCATAATCCCCATCCCCAACCAGGGTCCATTTTTTATTAGGCTCATTGGATTCAGAGATCAGATGTTCTGCAACAATCATATCAAGTTCTACGTCATAAGTAAGCCTGGGGCCCGCCTCTTTTTTATATTCCATTACAAAACGGCTATTGATCGTTTTACTGGAAATGGCATCATTTTCAAAACTAAAATAACGACCGCCAAAAATGGGTGCATTATTGACAAATGTTAGTACTTCAATTATTTTTCTGTTACTGTTAATGTTACATTCATCAAAACCTATCAATGTATAATAATTTTTGTTACTAAATTTTTTAAGGATGATCTTATAATATACCGCACCGATCCAACCATCATTATTGCCAATAGTATCTTTTATATTCAGCGTAACATCCGATTTATCAATCAACCCATAAAGTTTTAAAGTGCCTTCTTTGGTTCTAATTTGAATAGCACCATGCTGGCGGATGACATTATCATTTATTACCAGCTGCCAGGTAAATATCCGGAATGAGCTATCGGGTGCATAGAGTTGTGAAATTGTTGCCAATGAATCAAACCGGTAGTAAAAAGAATTAGTTGTCTTCAATGCCCTCACCAGCATCCTGGTGAAAATGCTATCAGCTTTTAAGCGATCATTGGGGTTAATGCCATTAATTATTTTATCAGCATTCCATTTCATTGAATCTTCTTTTTGCTGCAAAAATTTAAGATCAGCTGCAATAAAATATTGTGCAAAAGCAAAAACGCAAAAAAATAAAGCCAGCGATAAAGAAAATAACTTTTTCATGCTATAAATTTAGCCAATATGCAAACAAATATTGTACTAAATTATTGCTGCTAATTAAAATTTAACTAAAACTTATAGATAGCACAGGAATGATATAGGATTAAACCGATTGGGTAATAGCAGATGCAAAAGATTGAAGTGAAGGAAATACAGCATCGATGCGACTATCGGCATAGTCTACTTCGGGGTGAGTTGTTGGAAGAAATATAGTTTGAATACCCAGGTTTCGTCCAAACTGCATATCGCTAAGTGTATTACCGATCATAATAGCTTTTGAAAGATTTATAACCGGGTGATCTTTTACAGCCTGCAAACCCATGCCAGGATTTGGTTTTCGGTTGTTACTTGATTCGTCAAGATCAGGACAAAAATAAACTGCATCTATTCTTCCACCTGATTCTTTTACTGTACTGATCATATTTTTATGGATCAATTCCAGGTCATTTAATTTGGTTAGCCCTTTACCAACACCTTTTTGATTAGTAACCACAATAATTTTATAAAAAATTTTTGCAAAAACCGCTATCGCTTCTTTGGCGCCTTCATAAAATTTAAATTCATCCCAGGTATGAATATAGTCCTGGTGCTTTTCATAATTAATAACCCCATCCCTGTCGAGAAACAAAGACCAGGAGCTGTCTATTTTTTTTAGATCTATCATCTTCTAATAAATATTTAATACATTTAACTCCTAACAATTAACTCTTCCTGCGCTTTTTTATAATCTTCGGGTACCCCTATATCAATAAAATATTCATCTTGTACTATTCCGAACATTTTTCTTTGCATATAGAATATTTCTAAATAATCATTTTCAAAAGAAAATTTTTGAGGAAGATCT
>JAYVUE010000212.1:0-4485 GCA_043788195.1 Chitinophagaceae bacterium | reverse complement strand
TATTAGCTTCTGTGAAAATGATCCGGCCCGCAAAGCAAAAAGCAATGGATGAAAATGCGCCAATGAAATATAACTATCCAATGATATTACTGGAAGGTGCTGTTGTTGGTTTGCTTACCGGGTTAGTTGGTGCAGGTGGTGGTTTCCTTATCATACCTGCATTGGTATTATTGGCCCGTATGCCTATGAAACTGGCAGTAGGCACTTCATTATTTATCATTGCTGCTAAATCATTGATCGGGTTTATAGGTGATCTGCAGGGAAATGAGATCATTGACTGGAAATTATTAGGCACATTTACAACTTTTGCTGTGATCGGGATCTTTATCGGAATATTTTTATCAAAGAAAATTTCAGGTGAAAAACTTAAAAAAACATTTGGCTGGTTTGTTTTGATAATGGGTGTCTATATCATTGTAAAAGAGATCTTTTTTCCAAAGTGATCAATGAAGTTTAAAATAAAAAAAGTAAAGAATTATTTATGAAAAAGTGGTTGCTAAAAAATATTTTATATTTTGTTGGCGCTGTCGTGGGTGCAGTGGCAGGTTACCTGTACTGGAAATTGGTAGGATGTTACAGCGGTACCTGTGCCATCACTTCAAAGCCGTTAAACAGTACTGCCTATGGAGCAATAATGGGTACTTTAGTGTTTGGCCTGTTTGTTAAAGAAAATAAAGGGGATGATTTAAAAGATATGAGTTAAAAAAATGTCAGGCATTTCAATATCTGATAGCAGGCATATTATTTTATATCAGTCCATTAATATCAACTGGTAATTAAGAAAATACCCGGCAGCAATTAAGCAAATTTGTGAAATGAAAAATTACAATATGGAAAGTATAAAAATGCTGATACCTACAGATTTTTCTGTGCAGGCAGAATTTGCTTACCTGATGGTTAAAAAACTGGAAGAAAAAATATCAACTGAGATTCATTTTCTACATGTTTTACCTGTACCCGATACCGTAACTATGGATGCAGCAGGTAATATTCAAACCTGTGGTGAGATTGATGTTCAATTTGTGGTTCAACAAAAAATAATTGCAGAAAAAAAATTAGAACACCTTAAAACAATTTACGGAGACGGGATCAATACACACCTGGTACTGGGCAAATTAACAGATGCGATCCTGGATTTTGCTGAAAGCAATGAAATAGACCTCATTGTTATGGGTACCAAGGGTGCATGGGGACTGAGAGAAAAAATTTCAGGATCCGAAACACAAATGATCGCCCGAAGATCAAAAATTCCATTACTGTCATTAATGTGCGACCGATCTGATCTGTTGATACATCATTTATTGCTGGTACATAATTTCAATGATCCGCTTAAAGAAGATTTGCAGTTATTGCACAAATTGATTACCGCATTCGGTGCCAAACTTCATTTACTACAGATCACTTCGGGAAATGTTGTGGAAGAAAAACCAATAGTGGAAACCAATATGAAGAAATTTGCAGAGTTAAATAATATCATCAATTTTGAATGTCATTTAATTAATGATAAAGATGTTGAGAATGGAGTTGTGCATTTCAATCAAATGAATAATATGAATATTATTTGTATAGGTACTCATGGTAAAGGAGGCCTTTTTCATCATAGCGCAACAGAAAAACTGGTCAAACACCTGTTTAAACCAATTATCTCTTTTCACTTAAACAATTAAGCAACAGATCATGATAGAACTATTAACACAAACCTGGTCATGGTGGTTTTCTGGTGCAATGATCGCTGTCATCATGTTCTTCCTTATTTATTTTGGACAATCATTTGGATTTTCTTCTAATTTAAGAACTATATGTGCAGCCGTTGGCCTTGGAAAAAAGGTTAAATTTTTTGACTTTAACTGGAAGAGCCAGGCCTGGAATTTAGTTTTTTTACTGGGCGCAATTATCGGGGGATTTATTGCAAGGCAATTTCTTTACTCGGGAATGCCCGTTCAAATTTCACCACAAACTATAAGTGATCTTGGTAAATTGGGCATAGCTGCTCCTGCTTCATTGCAACCGGCAGAACTCTTTAGCATGGATGCTATCTTTTCTGTTAAAGGATTTTCGATATTAGCCATCGGTGGTTTACTGATCGGTTTTGGAACCCGATATGCAGGTGGTTGCACATCAGGGCATGCCATCAGTGGCTTATCTGATCTGCAATTGCCTTCGTTGATATCTGTGATAGGTTTTTTGTTGGTGGTTTAGTTATGACTTTTTTTATATTCCCTTTAATCTTTTAATTATGAAATTGATCAGGTTTTTAATATTGGGTATTGTGTTTGGAATTGTAATGGTTAAGTCAGAAGCCATTTCCTGGTTCAGGATACAGGAGATGTTTCGCTTCCAGGCTTTTCATATGTACGGGATCATTGGCACTGCCGTTACACTGGGTGTAATTGGAGTTGCTTTAATAAAGAAATTTAAGATCAGGGATTTTAACGGCAACCCCATCGCTTTTTTTCCAAAAGAAAAAGCCATTACCCGTTACCTTTTTGGGGGCACTATCTTTGGATTGGGCTGGGCCTTAACCGGCGCTTGCCCGGGACCGATAGTGGTAAATATCGGCTATGGTTTTTTTGCCATGATCATTGTATTTCTTTTTGCTGTTATCGGAACATTTTTATATGGCTATTTAAAAAATAAACTGCCGCATTAATATTTTAATCAAAAATTATGTCAACCGGGCAGGAAGATGATAAAATAACACAGGGGCTGATCGCTGTTATCAGTAAATTGATATTGGTGGTTATCTTATTGGTTATTGGTATTGTAACTATTCCTGTTGTTATGTATTACAGTAATCAACCTGGTCAGCAAAAAGAAAAAACAAAGGGATCGGGTATAAATAATGAAGAAGTTAAAAAAGATGCTGTAGCCTATTGGATAGCACCTGATTTAAATTCGATCACTGATACAAAGAAAAAAGAACAGGTAGCCTATGGTAAAGAGCTGATAGCACATACCGCAAAATACCTGGGACCCAAAGGATCCGTATTGCAGATCACCAATGGGATGAATTGCCAGAACTGTCATTTGGACGCCGGAACAAAAGTATGGGGTAATAATTATGGATCAGTGGCTTCATTATATCCAAAATTCAGGGCAAGGAGTGGAGCAATAGAAAATATTTACAAAAGAGTAAACGATTGTTTTGAAAGAAGTTTAAATGGTAAAGCGTTAGATACTACAGGTAAAGAAATGCAGGCAATTGTTGCGTATATTAATTTCCTGGGTACTAATGTAGAAAAAGGAAAAAAAGCGGATGGTTCGGGTTTTAAAGATCTTGCTTTTCTTGATCGTGCTGCTGATCCCGTAAAAGGCCAATTGGTTTTTACGGCTAAATGTCAGAGCTGCCATCAGTCAAATGGCGAAGGCGTTTTTACTGCTGATCAAACAGAATATTTATATCCTGCATTGTGGGGAAAAAATAGTTATAATGACGGAGCAGGTTTATACCGTATCATCAACTTTGCAAAATATGTAAAGTATAATATGCCACAGGGTGCAACTTACTCGCAACCTCAGCTCATGGATGAAGAGGCATGGGATGTGGCTGCTTTTATAAATTCTCAATCCAGGCCACATATAAATGTACCTAAAGACTGGCCGGATAAATCAAAAAAACCAGTTGATCATCCATTTGGCCCCTACACCGATAATTATTCTGAGCAACAACATAAATACGGCCCCTTTAAACCTGTTGCAGAGGAGCAAAAGAAAAACGAAGAATTGGCAAAGATTTTAAAAGATAAAGCGGCACCTAAAAAATAAGAAGAATAACGATCTTGATCATGGAAAATAACAGGAGATATTTTTTAAAAAAAATAGGTAAAATAAGTGCGGGGGTTGCATTAGTTACTGCATCTCCATTATTAACTGCTGCTGAAGACCTGGCAAAGAAAGTAACGCTTCCATTAAGCGATGAGCCATTTACCATTTCTATTTTGCAAACAACAGATGTGCATTGCCAGGTGCATCCGCATGATGAATTATTTTGGGAAAATGAGCAAACAGTTTTTCGTAAAACAGGCGGCTATGCACACCTGGCTACTTATTTTAAAAAGCAAAGAAAAAAAAATCCGGATACATTTATCATCGATACCGGTGACATGTTTCAGGGTAGCGAATTATCTGTAAAAACTACGGGCAAGGCCATGTTGCCTGTTTTGAATGAGTTGGGTTACGATCTTTATTTGCCGGGCAACTGGGAAGTTATTTATTACAAAAAAGCAATGCAAATTTTGTTGGGGTCATTATACGCTCCTAAAATATGTGCTAATATGTATCACGACCTGGGAGAAGGTAAAAAAGGCGAACTTATTTTTCAACCCTATCATACCTGGAATATAAAAGGAATTAAAATTGGTTTTATCGGCTATACCGATCCATTGGTACCGATCCGTCAATCTCCTAATTACAGCAAGGGGATTTTTTATAGTAAACCGGAAGAAAACCTGGCGCATTATGTGGATATATTGCGTAACCAGGAGC
>JAYVUE010000211.1:0-2165 GCA_043788195.1 Chitinophagaceae bacterium | reverse complement strand
CTGCCTTTTGAAACCTGTGCATGTGTTAATTGAATGAGTAAGAGGCTTACAAAAGCCAGAGTGATTTTTTTCATGTTGGTTAAGTTTTTTACCAAGAACATGAAACAGTTTTTTATGCTGCACTGCCATCAGCCGATTAACAAAAATTTGTGAACAGGCGGTTTATTAAGCAATCAATTTATAAACCAACACTGCCAGTACTGCACCGGTAATTGGCGCCAGTACCGGTATCCAGCTATAACTCCAATCGCTATACCTTTTATTTTTTATGGGTAAAATAAAATGTGCCAGTCTCGATCCAAAATCACGGGCAGGGTTAATGGCATAGCCGGTACTGCCCCCTAAAGACAACCCGATAGCCAGTACCAGTAATGCTACAGGTAAAGCATCCAATGAACCCAACTTAGATGCAGGCGAACTCAAAAACAATACGCCCAGCATCAACACAAATGTGCCAATCATTTCGCTTAAAAAATTATAAAATGGATTTTTGATTGCAGGCGTAGTGCAAAATACGGCCATCTTTAAATCTTTATTTTCTGTTTCATCAAAATGTTGCTTGTAACTGATCCATACCAAAAAAGATCCAAACATGGCACCCAGTGTTTGTGCAGCGATGTACAATGGCACATTGCTCCAGTCGCCACTTTTCATTGCAAGGCCAATGGTAATGGCAGGATTCAAATGTGCACCACTGGCTGCTGCACTTGCATACACACCCACAAACACTGCCATGCCCCAGCCTAAGGTTATTACAATCCATCCACTGCCATTGCCTTTTGTTTTACTCAGCACCACATTGGCCACCACGCCATTACCAAGCAACAATAAAATAGATGTGCCGACAAATTCAGAAATAAAAGGAGTCATGTTTTTGAGTTGTGAGTTATGAGTGATGATTGAATGTAATTTTTATTTCTTCATTACAGTAAATAACCAGCTGCTAAATTTTTAAATGTATTGATTTGATCATGTACCCATGTTTCATCTTTATCCATTTCGCCGGCCATAATTTTTGCAACTGCAGGCGCTGCTTCTATTGCCGCTTTGGCATCTAAAAACAATAAGCGTATCCTTCTTGCCAAAATATCTTCCACTGTTATTGCCATTTCATTTTGTATCATCCACTTTACTTCTGCTTTACTGTAAGGATATTGCGGATGTATTTTTTCCTGTAATGAAATCTCTTCTTCCATCATTTTTTTTATCAATACTGCATCACTGCCGTAGATTGATAACCAGCTGTCATCATTTTTTATAACCCATCCATGCAACCGGAGATTTTTTGTTTTGCAATCTGCCCATTTTAATCCTGCATGATGCACTGCTTTATCCACTGCATGTTCTGCCATGCTGCGGTAGGTTGTCCATTTACCGCCAGTTACATGTATCAATCCCGAAGGCAATACTGCCACATGATGATCCCTTGGCATTACTGCTGTTTTTTTGGTATCACTGCTTTTTGCCAATGGCCTCAGTCCGGCAAATACTGAAAGCACATCACTGTAACCAATAGCCGAACTTGCGTAGCGGTTAAAATGACTGATTACAAAATCAATTTCCTCTTTCAATGGCTTTGGTTCAGTAACAATATTTTCAACAGGCGTATCCGTAGTACCCAACAATAATTTATCATGCCAGGGAATGGCAAACAACACACGGCCATCATCTGTTTTAGGAACCATCAATCCTGTTATACCTTTAAAAAAATGTTTGTCTACCACCAAATGTATTCCCTGCGATGGGGCAATAGTTTGTTCTTTGTGACCTTCTGCCAATTGTAATAATTCATCTGCAAATACACCGGTGGCATTAATTACAACGGTTGCTTTAATTTCAAACTGTTCATTACTTAATTCATCTTTTGCAATGACTCCTTTAATGGTTTTTTCTTCTTTGATAAAACCTGTTACAGCAATATAATTGATTACGGTGGCTCCAAGCTCTGTTGCTGTCTGTGCAAGATTTACTGCAAGCCGGCTATCATCAAATTGCCCGTCAAAGTACAATACGCCGCCATTTAATTTTTCAGCTTCCAGGTCTGGCAGGTTTCGCAAGGTTCCTTTTTTTGACAAAAATTTTGTTGGCCCCAAACTCAATTTCCCTGAAAGCAATTCATATAGCCACAAACCAAAACCATAATACCATTTTTGCCACCATTTATA